>DAOVHN010000690.1 GCA_030671915.1 Pseudomonadota bacterium | reverse complement strand
CGTTCCCGATCATTTCGGTGTTGTGTTTGTCCGGTAGTCCACATCCGCGGCAAAGCCATGGAGGGCGGGGATTCGGCCAGTCGCCGGCCCACATTCCCGGAAAGCGAGGGGCTTATATACGCATGGATGCGGGGAAGTCAAAGATTTTAACCCGGATTTCTCACCAGGATGACGCCGTCATTGCACCGGGCGGGCCGCCCGCGGCGTCGAAGGCCTCGACCGTAGCGCGGGCTACGCTCTTCGGCCTTCTCCTGACGGATCGGACTCCGCCCGGTGCAATGACGGCGTCGTCCTGGTGAGAAACCCGGGTTAACCGACCGCCGGCTGGCATCCACCGTTGCAGAGTTCCTTTCCTGCGACTATATAGCCTCCTCGCCGATGGTGCTGGCCGCGTTTTTTCCTTTCCCCGGCCCGGCGGATGTGTATATTGCGCCGCTTCATAACTCCTTGCCGGGTCCGTATCGTGGTCCGGCTAGGTTCGGGACGATCGATACCGCGGGTGGGCCGCGGCGACGCCGGGCCGCAAACAGCCAGAGGGAGTCGAAAGACTTATGCCTTACTACGAGAATATTTTCATCGCGCGGCAGGATATTTCCTCCGCCCAGGTGGATACGCTCGCCGATGCCTTTTCCGAGGTCATCACCGGCGCGGGCGGACAAGTTCACCGCCGCGAATACTGGGGGCTGAAGAGCCTGCAGTACCGCATCAAGAAAAACCGCAAGGGCCACTACGTTCTGCTGAACATCGAGGCCCCCTCGGACGCGATGCAGGAAATGGAGCGCCAGATGCGCCTCAACGAGGACGTGCTGCGCCATATGACCATCCGCACCGAGGAAAACCCCGAGGGTCCGTCGGTCATGATGCAGGGCCGCGGCGGCGACCGTGAGCGTGCCGGCCGCAACGACGACCGTCCGCGACGCGAAAGCGAGGCGCCGAAAGCCGCGGCCGCCCCCGCCCCCGCTGCCGATACCACCGATAAAACCCCCGTCAAAGAAGGAGACGAGGAATGAGCGCCGAAGCCACTACCGAGCGCCCGGCGGCCGGCCGCCGGCCGTTCTTCCGCCGCCGCAAGACCTGCCCCTTCACCGGGCCGAATGCGCCGACCATCGACTACAAGGACGTCAAGCTGCTGCTGCGCTTCACGTCGGAGCGGGGCAAGATCGTGCCGAGCCGCATCACCGCCGTTTCCAACAAGAAACAGCGTGAACTGGCCCGCGCCATCAAACGCGCCCGTTTCCTGGCGCTGATGCCCTATATCCTGAAGTAAGGAGTGACCCGCCCCCGAGGGGCGGGCCTTGGTATAAGCGCATGACCAGCCCATGGTGGTTGTTGAGCGCCGCCGCCGGCGTTGCCAGCGCGGTGCTCTACGGGGTTACTCCAGGAAGCCCGCTGGGCGCCATGCTGGCGGCCGTCCTGGTCGCGGCGGCGCTGTTCATGGCGGGGCTGGGCCTCGGCACAATGGCGGGCGCCACCGCCTCGGCGGTGGGCGTTCTGGCAGCCATGGCCATCCATGGCCCGGTGAGCGGCGCCACCTTTGCCCTGAGTTTCGCGGTTCCGGTGGCGATACTGGTCCGCCAGGCAATGCTTTCGCGAAGTGTCGATGGCGAGACGGAGTGGTATCCGACGGGTCTGCTGGCCGCCACGCTGACGATTATCGGGTTGGGAATGGCACTGGCTTATACAGCCATCCTGCCAACGCTGGGGGTACTGGAGCAGGCCGAGGCATTGTTGCGGACCTTCGCGGAGAGCTTCGCCGCCAGTAGCGACGAGATTACCGTCGAAGAGCTGATGGACCAGATAAAATGGGTCATGCGGCT
>DAOVHN010000240.1 GCA_030671915.1 Pseudomonadota bacterium | reverse complement strand
GGTCTCCACCAGCCGCAGAATTTCCGCAAGGATCGTATCTTCGCCGACGGAACCGACCCCGATGCGCAACGGCCCGGTCAGGTTGACGGTTCCCGCCAGCACCCGGTCGCCCGGGCGAGCCGGTTGCGGTATCGTTTCGCCGGTAATGGCCGCCGTGTCGATATCCGACGCGCCGGAGATAATCCGGCCATCCACCGGGACCCGCTCGCCGGCCGCGACCAGCACCATCATGCCGGCCTTCACCTGTGCCGGGGCAATTACGCGCGCGCCGCCATCCTCGTCGATGACGGTTACCGCCCGCACCCTCAGCGCCAGCAGGTTGGCGGCGACGCTGCGCGCCCGCCCCCGCGACCGCGCATCCAGATAGCGACCGACCAGCAGGAAAAACAAGAGCGTCACTGCCGAATCGAACCAGACATGCGGCTGGCTGGTGGTGGTCTGCACAAGGCTCATCCCCGCGGCCAAGATAACCGCCAGCGAGATCGGCACGTCCATATTGACGCGCCCCGCCGAGAGCGCCGTCAGGGCCGGCCGGAAGAAGGGACGCCCGGCATAGGCGATAGCCGGGATCGCGATCAATGCGGAGATCCAGTGCATCAGGTCGCGGGTCGCGGGTCCCATATCCTGGGCATGACCGGCCCAGACCGACACCGAGAGCAGCATCACATTGCTGGCCGCGAAGCCCGCCACCGCCATGGCGCGCAGCAGCGACCGCTGCCTCTCCGCGCCTTCATCGTCGGACGCGGCCTCGTCGAACGGCGTCAGCCGGTAGCCCAGCGCGACGATCCGGCCCACCAGGTCCCGCGGGTCGGCCTCGCCCGTCCGCCATACCAGGCGCAGCCGCCTTGTGGTCATGTTGACCCGGCCCGACACCACGCCGGGCAGGCGCGACAGGACGGATTCGATCAGCCATACGCAGGCCGCGCAGTGCAGCCCGTCGATCGCCAGTGTCAGGCTGCCGTTGCCGTCCGGCAGGGTGTTCACGTAGGGGGCGAAATCGAAACGGGGCGGCTCGGCATCGGGCCGAATGGCGCGGGCGGCGGGATCCAGCACGCGGCGGCGGTAATAGGATTCCAGGCCCAGCCCGCGCACGGTCTCAAAGGCCGCCGCGCAGCCCGGGCAGCAGAAACCCTCCGCCGGGCCCGCGCCCAGCGGCTCGCCGCAATGGCGGCAGGATTCTACTGCGCGACGATCCGTTTCGACGTGCTGTAGTTGCCCGATGGATGCCTGATCTGCGCCAGAATGTCCCATTGGCCCCGCAAGGGTAATTCAACCTCGGCAGCATACAGCCCGTCGCCGGAAGCCGCCAATGTAAGGTCCATGTCATGGCCGGCCTGGACCGGCCGGATCAGCCGGACCGACACGCCGGCGTCGTTCAGGGGATTGCCGTCCCGGTCGGCCGCCTTGACCGACAGCCGGGCGCGGCCCTCGCCGGTTTCCGCGAAACCTATCTCCACCGCCCAGCCCAGCCCTTCCTCGGTGCGCTCGGCCGCCAGCACCTCGTTGTAATTCAGGCCGCGCTGGTAATGGCCCTCGGTCTGCAGCCCCGTGAAACTGCTCACCGCAATATAGACCATGATCCCGTTGACCAGGACCACCAGCACCATCCCGGCGACGAACAGCCAGGGAATCCAGAGATCGCGCGGCGGCGCCTGTTCGCTGCGGTTTGTCGCGCTCATCGTTTCGGCCCCAGAAATACCGTGTCCTGGATTACGTTCTCGCCATTCTCCATCGCATCCTCTTCCAGAACGAAACTGATATCGGTCGACTCGCCGTCCAACGACTGGCGCGGCGCGGTGATGAAGACGCGGTAGGTTTCCACCTGGTCGGGCCTGGTCGAAAATACCGCCGCGCGCGAGCCGGAAGATCCGCCCAGCACGGCCAGCGTCGCCCCCTCGATCCCGCTAACGGTAAGAATGAATTCGCGGTCGGCGCGGGCGCGGTTGATGATCTTGAAGGTATAGCCGTTGCGGATCGTTCCGTCGGACAGCATCACGAACAGCGCATTGCGATCGCGCAGCAGGTTGACTTCCAGCGTGGAGCGGGTGGCCAGGCCGTACATCATCACCGCCGCGACCAGGGCCAGGAGGCCCGTATAAATCAGGGTTCGCGGCCGCAGCAGGCGGAACGGCGCCGCCCCGCCCTGGGCGCGGGCCACCTGATTGCTGACGGTGTCCAGCCGGATCAGGCCTTTCGGCAGATCGAGCCGTTCCATGATGCGGTTGCAGGCGTCGATGCACAGGCCGCAGCCGATACATTCAAGCTGGCTTCCGTCGCGGATATCGATGCCGGTGGGGCAGACATTGACGCATTGCAGGCAATCGACGCAATGGCCGCGGCCTTCCCAGCTATCGCCGGCCTTGTGCTTGCCCCGGGCCTCGCCGCGCCAGTCCTCGTAGGTGACGGTCAGCGTGTCCTCGTCGAACATCGCCGCCTGGAAGCGCGGCCAAGGGCACATATAGATGCAAACCTGTTCACGGGCAATTCCGGCAAGAAGATAGGTCGTCGCCGTAAACATCAGGATGAAGAAGAGCACCGCGCCGGTCACCTGGAAATTCAGAAGGTCGACCACCAGGGTCGGCGCGTCGGTGAAATACATTACCCAAGCGCCGCCGGTCAGCGCGGATATCAAGACCCAGGTGGCGTGTTTGGCGACCTTCTTGATAATGCGCTCGGCGGTCCAGGGCCCCTTGTCGAGCCGCATGCGGGCATTGCGGTCACCCTCCACCATCCGTTCGACCCACATGAACAGGTCGGTCCAGACGGTCTGCGGGCAACTGTAGGCGCACCAGACACGCCCGAACAGGGATGTAACGAGGAACAGCCCGACCGCCCCCAGAACCAGCAGGCCGGTCAGGTAATAAACCTCCTGCGGCCAGATCTCGACGAAGAAGAAATAGGCGCGCCGCGCCGGCATGTCGATCAGCAAGGCCTGATCGGGCGCGCCGGGGCCGCGGTCCCAGCGCAGCCAGGGGGCGAGATAGTAGATGGCGAGCAGCAGAACAAGCACCGCCCATTTGAAGCGCCGGAACGGCCCTTCCACCTTCTGCGGATAAATTCGGACGCGATCTGCGTAAAGTGGCTGATGGTCCACACTGACCGCTTTCGCGGTTTTATCGCCCAGCGAAGGGGGAATAGCGTTCATCGGCCCTCCGGCCATGTCTTATTGGCCGCCACCCAGCGAATGCACGTAGATGGCAAGCTGCTTGACGGTCACCTCGTCGAGGCGGGTGCCCCAGGCGGGCATTACGCCGCCCCTGCTGTTGGTGATCGTCTCCACGATGGTCGCCTTGTCCCCGCCATACAGCCAGATCGCATCGCTGAGCCGCGGCGCGCCGAGTTCGGCATTGCCTTCGCCCGATTCGCCGTGGCAGGCCGCGCAATTTTCGGCGAAGATTTCCGCGCCATTGCCGGCTGCCGCGCCACCGCCGAACAGCGAGAGCACATAGTCCGCGACGTCATTGATCTGGTCCTTGTCCAGCAGTTCGTCAACGCCGAACCGCGGCATCTCGGTAATCCGGGTGTCGTCGTCCTGCGCCCATCGGACGCCGTGGGTGACGGTGACCTGGATATTGTCCAGGGTACCGCCCCAGATCCAGTCATCGTCGAGCAGGTTGGGATAGCCGGGCCCGCCGGCGCCCCCGGAACCGTGACAGGGCGCACAGTTGTCCGCGAAAGCCGCACCGCCGCCGGCCATTGCGAAGTTCAGCAAATCGCTATCCTTCCCGATCTCCTCGATCGAGGCATCCGCCAGCCTGTCCAGCCACTTGGCGCGATCGGCCTTGACGGCCTCCATCTGCCGCGTCACGTCCTTGCGGGCGGTATATTCCCAGAGGCCGTCCCACCCGGGAATCGCCGAGTAGAAGATGATATACACGCCGGACCAGGCGACGCACACCCAGAGGGTAATGATCCACCATCTCGGCAGGGGGGTGTTCAGTTCCTTGATACCGTCCCACTCGTGACCCGTGGTCTCTGTCCCGGTGACGGAGTCCTTTTCCACTTTTGTAGCCATTGCACGCTCTCCTTAACGGGTCTCGATGTTGGCGGGATCGTCGTCCTCGCGGAACGGGATCATGGCGGCGTCGCGCATGGCCTCGCTGCGCCGCCGCGAGGGCCACATGGCCCAGGCAACGATTCCGACGAACAGGATCATCAGCCACAAGCCCCACCAGGCGCGGGCGATCTCGGACAATTCGGTCAATAATGTCATGGTGCCCTCCTATTGCTTGAGATCGGCCGGATCGATATCCGCGAAATCGACCAGCGTGCCCAGCATCTGCAGGTAGGCGACGAGGGCATCCATCTCGCTCACCCTCGCCGGGTCGCCGTCAAAGTCGCCGACCACCGCCTTCGGGTACCGCGCCAGCAGCCCGTCATGGTCGGCCTCCGGGTCGGCCTGCGCCGCCAGGTCGGCCGACGCGCTGGCGATCATCTCGTCGCTGTAGGGATCGCCGACCATCCTGAGTGCCTCCAGGTGGGCCTGAACGTCGTCCGCGCCCAGGTCGCGCACCATGAAGGAATAGGTGGGCATGATCGATTCCGGCACCACTGAACGCGGGTCCAGCAAATGCGCCACATGCCACTCGTTCGAATATTTTCCGCCGACCCGCGCCAGGTCGGGCCCGGTTCGTTTCGAGCCCCACTGGAACGGATGGTCGTACATGCTTTCCGCCGCCAGGCTGTAATGGCCGTAACGCTCCACCTCGTCTCTCAGGGCGCGGATCATCTGGCTATGGCAGAGATAACAGCCCTCGCGGATATAGATGTTGCGGCCCATCTGCTCCAGCGGGGAGTAGGGGCGCACGCCCTCCACCCGTTCGATGGTGGTCTCCACCGTATAGAGCGGCACGATCTCGACCAGCCCCCCGATGGAGATGGT
>DAOVHN010000095.1 GCA_030671915.1 Pseudomonadota bacterium | reverse complement strand
GGGGGTCGGCCCGGGCGTGTTGTGGGGCGCGGCGGGATTCGCAGTCTTTGTTTTGGCCCCCGCCGTCGGCCTGCCGCCGGAATTGCCCGGCAGCATCAAGGCGCCGGTCGAGGAGCGGCAGGTCTGGTGGCTGCTCACGGTCGCAGCGACCACCGGCGGCATCGGGCTGCTGGCGCTTCAGGCGCGCCGTACACTGAAAGGCGCCGGGATACTTTTGATATTACTGCCCCATATCTTGGGCGCGCCACGGGCAGAGGTTTATGGCGAGGTGCTGCCGGCGGAACTCGCGGCCGCGTTCGTCGGGGTCTCGATCGGTACCATGGCGTTGTTCTGGGTGGTGCTTGGAGGCGTCGCGGGCTATTGCCACGACCGATTCGCCGGCAGGAGCGACGAGGAGACCCGCGCTTGACGGACGAAATCGATCCTGCCCCGTTTTGCCGCCGGATCATTCGAGGCGCTGGCCGCGCGACGCTTGCCACCACCGCCGTCAAGGGCAAGGGCGGCGTCGGCGGGCCCTGGCCATACGCGTCGCTGGTCCTGACGGCTTGCGACGGGCAGGGAAGCCCGCTGCTGCTGATTTCGGACCTTGCCGACCATACGCGCAATATGCGGGCCGACGCCCGGGTGTCTCTGCTGTACGATGGAACCGGCGGGCTCGACGATCCCCTGACGGGGCCACGTGTCACCCTGCAGGGCGAGGCCGGGCAAGTCGAGGACGGCGGGCTTATGGATATTTACCTGGCGCGCCACCCGCAGGCGAAAATCTACGCGGGATTCAAGGATTTCCATTTGTTTCGCGTGCGCCCGCTGCGTGCCCATCTGGTCGCTGGCTTCGGCCGTATCCACTGGATCGGGGCGGACGAACTGCTGGAAACCGATTAACCCGGACTTCCCGCCAGGATGGCGCTGTCATCCTGGCGGGAAGTCCGGGTTAAGCGCCGAAAACGCCCTGCGCCAGCGCCAGCACCGCGGCATAGCGCGCCGCCTTGCCAATTCCGACGAGGATTACAAAGGGCAGGAAGCGCACCCGCAGCACGCCGGCGGCAAAGGTCAGCGGGTCGCCGACGACGGGCAGCCAGGCGAACAGCAGCGACCATATTCCGTAATGCCGGAAGCGGTCCCCCGCCCGCGATAGCTGGTCCACCGAAAAGGGAAACCAGCGCTGGCCGGCCCAGTGCAGGCAGAATCGCCCCAGCGCCCAGTTCACCACTGCCCCCAGTGTATTGCCCAGGGTCGCGACGGCGAATAGCAGGGCCGCGTCGAAGCCGCCGGCGTTTCCCAACGCCGCCAGCACGGCCTCCGACGACATTGGCAGCAGCGTCGCGGCCAGGAAGGCAATCAGGAACAGGCCGATATAGCCGCCCGATATCAGGTCGGCCTCGCTCATCGGGGGCGGTGCATCAATTGGACGGATTATCGGGAAGCGTTACGCCGACCATGCAGTCACGGGTCACCAGCTTCGCCAGCTCGTCCTCGCTCATGCCTTCGGTCCCCTCCGGGCGCATCGGCAGGACCATATAGCGAAGCTCCGCCGTACTGTCATGCACCCTGACCTCGGTGTCTTCGGGGATCGTCGTGCCGAATTCCGCCAGCACGGCTCGCGGTTCCCTGACCACGCGGCTGCGATATGCGCGCGACTTGTACCAGTCCGGCGGCAGGCCCAGCAGCAGCCGCGGATAGCAGGAACAGAGCGTGCAGACGATGGCATTGTGGATCTGCGGCGTGTTCTCCACCGTCATGATCGGAATGGTCCCAGCGTCCACGCCCAGTTCCGCCGCCGCCGCCGCGGTGTCGGCCAGCAGGCGCTTCTTGAATTCGGCATCGACCCAGGCGCGGGCCACCACCCTGGCCCCGTCACCGGGATTGCGCGAATCGATATCCTCCAGCGTGCGCCGGAACTCGTCGCCCGTGAAGATACCCTTTTCCATCAGCAGCTCGCCCACCGCCAGCTGCAGCAACTGGTGATGGGTCAGGGCTGAATCCTCGATGTCCGGCTGGAAGGGATGCGGCTGGCCATGCGGGTGGGAATGCCCGTGCGAATCGCTCATGCCGCTTCCTCCCCGGCCGCTTCCAGCCAGTTTTCGTAGACTTCCACTTGCAGCGTGTCCTGCGGCGGGCCGGCATAGTCGGGCCAGACGTCGACCTGGCGGAACCGCACGCGGTACAGCATCAGCTTCGGCCCGTCATATCGCCCGTAGGCCATCTCCTCGGGATTGCCGAATTCGCCGATGATGTGACAGATGGCGCCGCTGCGTCCCCGCAGATACCAGGGTGCGCGCACATGGCCCGGCGGCCAGGCGCGGCGGATGCGCACCGGCGCGCCAACGGGAAAGCGCGGGCCACTCATGCCCTTCCGCCCTTCGCGCGCTCGGCCTCGTGGCGCGCTTCCACCTCGGCCATCTTGCGGCCCAGTTCGTCGATCGAGATCACGCCCTTTTCGATCAGCAGGTTCGAGATCGAGGCGATCCAGCGTTCGTAATAGTTCAACTCGTCATAGGCGCCCGGGCCCAGATCCTCTATGCCGCGGCGCAACTCGTCGACACGCAATATCCGGCGCTTGGGGTCGGACAGCAGACGCAGGATCGCGTCCACCCGTTTTTCCCACGGCGCGTAATCATGCTCGGCCCGGTCCACCGGCCCGGCCTCCATGCCGCCCATATCGTGATGGCGGCGCATGTCGGGATTTCTGTCTGTTGTCATGGCGGCAATTATGCGATATTCCCGCGCCGGCGCGCAAGACCGAGCACAATAATGAAAAATACTAGCCCTTTCCTAATTGGGGAGTGCTAATCCCCAAAACGGTTGCAACCGTACCCGCTTTATGAGAATATCGAATTATAAAATCCTTAAGAAAATTAGTATAGTGTGTGCGGATGGCGTTGATGGGTTCGTCCGCGCACCTAGTATTTATTGACACAAAATATAAGTTCGCAGGTATCATGAGTATGTTGGCCGCCACCCCTGTTGGGGCATCGTCGGAAATTGCCGACGCGCGATTGCGTCGTCTTTACGAATACTGGAATGCCAAGCGTGAAGACCGGCCCGCGCCGACGCGGCGCGATATCGACCCGGTGGAAATCCCGGATTTGCTCGGTTTTGTGAACATCTACGAGGTGCAGGACGAGCCGCGCGATTTCAAGGTTCGCCTCAACGGCAGCGAAGTTGTGGAAATGCTGGGCCAGGACATTACCGGCAAATTTTGCTCTACTGTAATTTCAGGCCCTGACGCCGGTAGTTACAAGACCGCCTTCGATATATGCGTGGATCAGTGCCGACCCGTGATCGTCGAGACGTCGCTGGCTTTCTGCGGCAAGCCCTACATGGCCCAGACGATCATCGTCCTGCCGCTCAGCAGCGCCGGCGAAAGCGTCGACATGATCGTCACCGCCCATTCGTACCATGCCACAAAAACCGCCGATCAACCGATCGACCTTGAGGCCCACCGAAACACCGCCGGGCGCTGACCGAAGGACCCGGCGCCACTGAAGACTGGCTTTACTCCCTCGGGCCGCGCTATTGATGGCGCAGTTCATTTTCGCACGGGATCGGGGATTGCCTCGTCATGGCCGACAGAACATTCCGCATCGCCGTCTTCCCCGGCGACGGCATCGGCGGGGAAATAACGCGCCCCTGCACCGAATTGCTACAGGCAGCAGCCGATAAAGTGGGCGGCTTCGGCCTGGACTTCGAGTGGCTGCCGGCCGGTGCCGGAACCTGGGTGGAAACCGGCGAATCGCTGCCCACCGCCTCGATGGATGCGGCGCGGCGCGCGGATGCGATTTTGCTGGCGGCGATGGGGCTACCCGGCGTCCGTTATCCGGACGGTACGGAAATCTCGCCGCAACTGGATCTGCGCTTCGAGCTCCGGCTTTACGCCGGGGTCAGGCCGATTCGGGCAATTCCCGGCCTCGCACCGGTGCTCGCCGACCCGCGCAGCCGCGATCTGGATTTCGTCATCATCCGCGAGTCGATCGAGGGCCTGTTCGCCTCCTACGGCAAGGGGGAGGTCATCGACGACCGCGAGGCGCGGGAAACCATGGTTATCACCCGCGACGTCTGCGAACGGTTGTTCGATTTTGCCTTCCGCCTGGGCGCGAAGCGGCGGCTCGAAGGGCGTCCGGGCCGCGTGACCTGCGTCGACAAGGCAAACGTCTTCAAGGCGTTCGCCTTTTTTCGCAAGATTTTCGACGAGCGCGCGGCCCGCCACGCGCAGGTCACCGCCGAGCATGCCTATATAGACGCCACCGCGCTCAACATGCTGCGCCGGCCCTGGGACCTGGACGTGCTGGTAACCGAGAACATGTTCGGCGACATATTGTCAGACCTCGGCGCGGGCCTGATCGGCGGCATGGGCTTCGCGCCCTCGGCCGATATCGGCGACGAACATGCCGTCTTCCAGCCCTGCCACGGCAGCGCCCCCGACATCGCCGGCCAGGGCAAGGCGAACCCGACGGCGATGTTTCTCTCCGGCGCGATGATGCTGGAATGGCTGGGCGAGAAGCATGGCGTGCCGGAAGCGGCGGGCGCCGGCGCTTCGATCTACGACGCCGTGGACGCGGCCTTCGCGGGCGGCCAATTGGTGCCGTTCGAACTGGGCGGCGAGGCCGGGACTGCGGCGATTACGGACGCGGTGATGGGGGCTCTCTAATGCGCCTCGGCCCAGTTGTCGGCGATGCCGGCGTCGACGACGAGGGGGACGGTTAGCTGCAGGGCCGGGCCGGCGGCGGCTTCCATTATTTCGCGCACCACGGCCACCGTTTTTTCCACCTGATCTTCCGGCACGTCGAACAGCAGTTCGTCATGGACCTGCAGCATCATCACGGCGTCCAGCTTCGCATTGTCCAGCGCCTGGGGCATGCGGATCATGGCGCGTTTGATGATGTCGGCCGCCGTGCCCTGGATCGGGGCGTTGATCGCCTGGCGCTCCGCGAAATTACGCCGCATCGGGTTCTTGTCGGCGATGGTCGGCATGTGGATGCGCCGGCCATAGAGCGTTTCCACGCTGCCATGCTTGCGGCAATGCGACTTCATCGCCTCCATGTAATCCACGATGCCGGGATATTTCTCGAAATAGGCGTCGATATAGGCTTTGGCCTCGCTATTGCCGATACCGAGCTGGCGCGCCAGACCGAACGCGCTGATGCCATAGATGATGCCGAAATTGATCGCCTTGGCCTGCCGGCGGATCATCGGGTCCATGCCCTCGACGGGAACGCCGAATACTTGGCTCGCGGTCATGGCGTGGATGTCCTGGCCGTCGCGGAAGGCCTGGCGCAGTGGCTCGATCCCGGCCATATGGGCGACGATGCGCAATTCGATCTGGCTGTAGTCAAGCGAGACCAGCTTGTTGCCCTCGGCCGCGACGAAGGCCTCGCGGATCTTGCGGCCCTCCTCGGTGCGCACCGGGATGTTCTGCAAATTCGGATCGGTCGATGACAGCCGCCCCGTGGAGGCCGCGGCCATCGCGAAGGAGGTATGGACGCGCCCCGTATCGGGGTTGATCTGCTCCACCAGCGCATCCGAATAGGTGCTCTTCAGCTTGGCGAGCTGTCGCCAATCCAGCACCCGTGCCGGTAAATCGTGGCCTTGCGCGGCCAGGTCTTCCAGCACGTCCGCGCCGGTGGCATAGGCGCCCGTCTTGCCCTTCTTGCCGCCACTCAGCCCCATCTTGTCGAACAGGATTTCGCCGAGCTGCTTGGGCGAGCCGATGTTGAATTCCTCACCGGCCAGCTTGTGGATTTCTTCCTCGTAACCGGCCATGCGCTGGGTGAAATCGCGGGACAGGCCGCGCAATGCCTCCGGATCGACACGCACACCGGCGCGCTCCATCCGCATCAGAATCGGGATCAGCGGCCGTTCGATGGTCTCATAGACCGTGACCATATGCTCGTCCAGCAGCCGCGGTTTCAGCGCGCGATGCAGGCGCAGAGTGATGTCGGCGTCCTCGGCCGCGTAATCCAGCGCCTTGTCCAGCGGCACATGGTCGAAAGTGACCTGCGCCTTGCCGATCCCCGCGACCTCCTTGAACTTGATCGTGTTGTGGCCGAGATGCAGTTCCGCCAACGTGTCCATGCCGTGGCCGTGCAGTCCGCCATCCAGCACGTAGGACAGCAGCATGGTATCGTCCACCGGCGCGATCGCGATATCATAGCGCGACAACACCAGCGCATCGTATTTGATGTTCTGGCCGATCTTCAGCGTGCCGGGGTCTTCCAGCATGGGTTTCAGCAGTTCCAGCGCCCGTGCCAGCGGGATCTGCTCCGGCGCGCCCTCGCCATTGCCGCCGCCATCGCCGAAATCCAGCGCACCCTGCGCGGCGGCGCCCTTATGGCTCAGCGGAATGTAGCAGGCCCGCCCCGGCTCGATGCACATGGAAACGCCCACAAGCTCGGCCAGCATGGCGTCCAGCGAGGTGGTCTCCGTATCCACCGCCACCGCGCCGGCCGCCGTCGCGTCCGCAATCCAGGCGGCCAGCGCCTTCTCGTCCTGCACCAGTTCGTATTCGCCCTTGGCCGGCGGTGGGGCCGCGGCGGTGGCGGAACTTGTCGACGGCGCGCCGCCCCCGGCGATATGCGCCGCCTCGACCCGCGCGATTACCGACTTGAAGCCCTGTTCGGCCAGGAAGGCGATCAGCGTGTCGTGGTCCGGCTGCTTCACGCCGAAGCCGTCCAGCGCATGCTCCACCGGCACATCGTCCTTCAAGCGCACCAGTTCGCGCGAGATGCGGGCCAGATCGGCATGCTCGATCAGGTTTTCACGGCGCTTCGGCTGCTTGATCTCGCCGGCGCGCGCCAGCACCGCATCCAGATCGCCATATTCCTCGATCAGCTGCGCCGCCGTCTTCACCCCGATTCCCGGCACGCCCGGCACATTGTCGCTGGAATCGCCGGCCAGCGCCTGGATATCCACCACCTTGTCGGGGCCGAGGCCGAATTTCTCGACCACGCCGGCCGCATCGATCGTGCGGTTCTTCATGGCGTCGAACATGATCACCTTGTCGCCAACAAGCTGCATCAAATCCTTGTCCGACGACACGACGGTAACCTCCGCGCCCAGCGCGGTGGCCTGCTTCGTATAGGTCGCGATCAGGTCGTCCGCCTCGTATCCTTCCATCTGGATGGCGGGCAGGTTGAAGGCCTCCACCGCCTCGCGGATCAGGGCGAATTGCGGGATCAGCTCGTCCGGCGGCGGCGGCCGGTGCGCCTTGTATTCGGGATAGATGTCGTTGCGGAAATTCTTACGCTTGGCGTCGAAGATGATGGCGATATGGTCGGCGTCGGTCTCGCTCAACAGCTTCATCAGCATGGTGACGAAGCCATAGACCGCATTGACCGGCGTGCCGTCCGGCCGCGTCATCGGCGGCAACCCATGAAAGGCCCGGAAGATAAATCCGGAGCCGTCGACCAGATAGACATGTTTCGGAGGGGCTGAGTCGGTCATCACCGCAATGTGCCGGATGGACGGCCAAGCGGCAAGGGCGCAGTCGCTCCGGAAGCCCCCACAGACTGGCTGTCGATCCCGATTCGCTGGGTTCAACCCCGTGCGCCAGAGTTTTTTGCGGGTTTCAGGAGGGTGAACCGCATGACGCAATCGCGGATTGACGCGCCGATGCCAGGCAATCATTGTCGCGGCCATGTCGGGACTTTGGACGCAATGGGAGGCCTTGACCATCCTCGCCGCCGCGCTGGCGCTGGATGCGCTGTTCGGCGAGATGGGGGTGCTGTTCCGCATCCTGCCGCACCCCGTCACGGCGATGGGGCGGCTGATCGGGGCGATGGACCGCAAGCTCAACAAGCCGGAACGCGGCGAGGGTGCGCGGTTCCTGCGCGGGGTTTTCACGGTGGCTGTGGTCGCGGGGATCGCGGGCGTGGCGGGCTGGCTGATCGCCACCCTGGCGCGCGGCATCCCGGGGGGGTGGATGATCGAGGCGCTGATCGCCGCCACCCTGCTGGCGCAGCGCAGCCTG
>DAOVHN010000369.1 GCA_030671915.1 Pseudomonadota bacterium | reverse complement strand
AGGGCGGAGATCATGAAGTAGGTGAAGGCCGAGGTCGACAACGCGCGCTGCGCCTGGTCGGTCTTCTTCAGGATTCCCTCATACTCCGCCATATGCTTGTCGATCACCTGCGACTTTTGCAGGAGTGCGGTGACGTTCTTGTCGCTCAGCCCCAGCGTGGTCTCCAGCTTGCGCACATCCGGCATCATGGTTTTCAGGAACTTGTGCCGCATCTGCGTCGCCTTGCGGTACTCGTCGGTGGCGGCCGCGTGGGCCTTGACCAGCGATGTATGGATGACCTCGAGGATCTTGGCCACCATCGGATCGCCCTTGGAATTGATATTGGCAACCGCCTTCACCGCTTCCACCCAGCCAGGGGGCGAGGGCGGCACGTCGGTGCTGTGAGAATGGTCTTCCTCGATCGTGGTGATGCGCTCGCTGATGCGCCGGTACAGCGCCGGCGTGTCGGCAAGATCGCGGCGGACGGCGCTCTCGATACGCTCGAATTCGCGCTCGATAACATGTTCCTTCTGCTGGCGCCCATGCGCCAGCAGCACCTCGCGGTTACGCAGAGAGAAATTCTGCTCCGCGCGGCGGATCGAGTGGGCCGCAATTCGCAGGCCCCGGTAAAATGCCCCGGTCAGGGACAGGATGGCCTGGTGCGCCGGTTGCCGGGCGACGTAAAGCAGCGCCGACAGGACAGCGAACCATATGACGCCCGATAGCACTGGATTGGGCGTGATCATCATTGCTTGTTCGAACGACATGGTTTTTCTCCTTACCTTTCAGAACCGCTCTATGCATAAGCGGCCTTTTAATTCAAATACTATATAACTTTGTTGAAATAATGGTCAAGTTAACAAAAGATTAATCTTTAAAATGTCACAATTGAGTAATAATACATTAACTATAATGCCCGTTTTCTTGTTTTTTTAATTCAAGTAGTTTGTGAATATTAACGGATATCATTTAATTTAAACGCACCGTTATCCATCAAGCACCTTTCTGGAACGATCGTTTTCAAGGCCGGCCGTCCCCCTGAGTCGACCGTCACCCTGTTCGCCCCAAGCGGGATTGGGGATACGCTCAAATCGGCCGCAACGGATTTTTTCATTATTCGCATCCGTCACTATTTCTCGTGACGATTGCATGGTCTGTAAAAAACGATAACAAAGTATTAATCCCCGCCTTTTATTCCAATAAATATCAAAAAACAGTCAACGACATCATTAACCTAACTATAATGTTAACGGAACGTCAGTACACGAATATTGTTCGGTATTGTCATTTCGTTGTTTTTTATCTTCCGCACCCGCCACGCATACGGCGGCCTTGCGCGGCTGGCCGCCGCTCCTATAATGCGCCGCTTCCAACCGCCGCTTCTGGCCGGGAAAGGAGTTGCCGTCATGCCTGACAAGCCCGTTGTCGGTATCGTCATGGGTAGCCAGTCGGACTGGTCCACCATGCGCCACGCCGCCGAAATACTGGAGGCGCTGGGTGTTGCGCACGAGGCGAAGATCGTCTCGGCCCACCGCACGCCGGACCGCATGGCCGATTACGCCAAATCGGCGAAGGAACGTGGCCTGCACGTCATTATCGCCGGCGCCGGCGGTGCGGCGCATTTGCCGGGCATGGTGGCCGCGATGACGACGCTGCCAGTCTTTGGCGTACCGGTCGAAAGCAAGACCTTGAAGGGTATGGACAGCCTGCTGTCCATCGTCCAGATGCCGGGCGGCGTGCCGGTGGGCACGCTGGCGATCGGCAAGGCCGGCGCGATCAATGCGGCGCTGCTGGCGGCTTCCGTCGTGGCACTGGGCGATGGGGCGGTGGACGCGGCGCTGATAAAATGGCGTGCAGACCAAACTGATTCGGTAGCACTGGAGCCCAGGGACGAGGAATGATCCGCCGCCTTCCACCCAATTCCACCATCGGTATCTTCGGCGGCGGCCAGCTTGGCCGCATGACGGCCATGGCGGCGGCGCGGCTGGGCTACAAATGTCATATCTACGCGCCCGAATCGGATATCCCGGCCTCCCAGGTATCGTCGGCCACCACCCGCGCCCCCTATGACGACGCGACGGCGCTGGAAAAATTTGCCCATTCGGTCGATGTGGTCACGCTGGAATTCGAGAATATACCGGTCGAGGCCGTGCGCCGGGTTGCGGCGATCACACCGGTCCATCCCGGCGACGGGGTACTGGAAATCTGCCAGGACCGCAGCAGGGAAAAATCCTTTCTGAACGGTATTGGCATCGGTACGGCGCCCTGGGCCGAGGTGACGGACCTGTCGTCGCTACAGGCCGCCGAGGCGAAAATCGGCCGGCCGGCGGTGCTGAAAAGCGCCCGCTTCGGCTATGACGGCAAGGGCCAGGCGGGTTTGCGCGAGGGCGATGAGGCTGCGGATGTGCTGGCTTCGGTCGGCGCCGACAGCTCCATTCTGGAAGGCTTCGTCGATTTCGCCTGCGAGGTCTCGGTGATGGTGGCGCGCGGGCAGGACGGTGAGATCGCCACCTGGCCGGCCGTCGAAAACCGCCATGTGAACCATATCCTGGACACCACCATCGCGCCCGCCGAGGTTTCGGCGGAAGTAGCGGCGAAGGCAGAAGAAATTGCCCACCATATTGCCGCGGAAGTCGGCCTTGTCGGTGTCATGGGCGTCGAAATGTTCGTGACCCGAGACGAGGATGTGCTGGTCAACGAGATGGCGCCGCGGCCGCATAATTCCGGCCATTGGACCATCGACGGATGCCTGACCAGCCAGTTCGAGCAACTGGTGCGTATTGTCTGCGGCCTGCCGCTGGGCTCGACGGAAAGGCATTCGAACGCCGTAATGAAGAACCTGATCGGCGACGAGGCAGACGCCTGGCCGGAAATTCTCGCCGAACCGGGCGCGTACCTGCATCTCTACGGCAAGGCCGAAACCCGCCCCGGCCGCAAGATGGGGCACGTCACGCGGCTGAAGCCGCGCACGGACAAATAGCCCCTCTCCCTCGCTCGCCCTTGCAGGGGCCACTCCCGAGGCAAAGGGGGGGAGAGGGGCTTTTTTGCATATCCCGGCGCCATTCAGCGCTTGTAAGGCCGCCGCGGCCGGGGGAAACCCTTGAAACGTTCCTTCAACTTCCCCGTCGTTTTTCCGAATGTCGCGACGTCGCGCAGACGGCGGTCCAGGAAGTCGCCCGTATCCGCGCAATCCTCGGACCGGTCGTTCAGCCAATAGAGCACCGTGGCGCCGAATACGCCGGCCAGCAGGCCCCGCTTGCTGTAAAAATTCCAGTCGGTCGCGGTGTCGCCGGCCACATGCCAGATCGCATCCACCGTGCGATAGAGCAGCTTCGCACCCAGCACGGCGTTTTGCGGCATGGCAAGGAACGCGAGGGAGCGCCGCACGGCCTCGCGGTGCGGTTCCGCCTGGCGCAGGCGCGCCTGCACGGCCGTGCGCACCCGCTCGGTTACACGCATGGACGCCAGGTCCATCCCTTCCAGTTCCTCCAGCATGCGCCGGTCGGACCAGTCGCTGAAATGCTCCACCATATCCGCGCCGCCGCCGGGGAAGGCCTCCCCTGCCCCGGCCGGATCGATGCCCGCCTCCACCGCGCCAAGCCGCAGCGCCGTCGCCGTCCAGCCGTCGAAAGGCACATGGGGCAGCATGGCCAGCAATAGCT
>DAOVHN010000557.1 GCA_030671915.1 Pseudomonadota bacterium | reverse complement strand
GGACGAGTGACCGAGGTGCTGGACGAAATTTCCAAGCGTACCGGCATCCCCGTCATGGATCTGCCGCTCGAGGAAGCCTTCCACATCGATCTGGGGTTCCCATTGCAATGGAGCTGACACCGAAGGAACGCGAGCTGATCGCCGCGATCCAGGACGGACTACCGCTGGAGAAATATCCGTATGCGGCGATCGCCCGCCAGATCGGTCTGTCCGAGGCTCAGGTGATCGACTGGATCAGGCAATTGACCGAGCGCGGTGTCATCCGGCGCTTTGGCCTGGTGCTGTCCCATCGCGACCTGGGTTACAAGGCGAATGCCATGGTGGTCTGGGATATCCCCGACGACGCCGTCGGCGAGATCGGCGAAAAGCTTGCGGCGCTGGATTATGTGACACTGTGCTACCGTCGGCCCCGCCGGCTGCCGGACTGGCCCTACAATCTGTTTTGCATGATTCATGGGCGCGACCGCAAAACGGTCGAGGTGCTAGCCGAGGAAGCAGCCGCTGCCGCCGGCGCGGTGGATTTCCCACGCAGCGTTCTGTTCAGCACCCGGCAGTTCAAGCAGCGCGGCGCGCGTTACGCCAAGTGCGCCACCGCCGGGAAATAGAAACCATGGACTCCCGCGACAAAGAGCTGATCAACGCCCTGCATGGCGGCGTTCCGATCGAGGAACGTCCCTACGCGGCCATCGCTGAACGGCTCGCCATGACCGAGGAAGAGGTGATCGGGCGCCTGCAGACGCTGTTGGACGACCGCACACTGACGCGTTTAGGGCCTCTGTACGATGCGGCAAGGCTGGGCGGCGCCTTCACGCTGGCCGCCATGGCGGTACCGGAGGATCGGTTCGAAGAGGTCGCAGAAATCGTCAATTCGTTCCCCGAGATTGCCCACAATTACGCCCGCGAACATTCGCTGAATATGTGGTTCGTGGTCGGCGCCGAACGACCGGAGCGGATCGCCGAGGTCCTGAGCCAGATCAAGGACCGGACCGGCCTCGAGGTTTTGAATATGCCCAAGGAAGAGGAGTATTTCCTCGAATTGAGGCTGACCGCATGAGTAACGCGATGGACATACCGATCGAAACCGGGCTGGACCCGGTCGATCGGCGCATCGTCGCTGCAACGCAAGCCGGCCTGCCGCTGGTCGCGCGGCCCTACCACGCCATCGCCGAGGAGTTGGGCCTGTCGCCGGCGGACGTCATGCATCGAATGCAGCGTCTGTTGGATGCCGGCGCCATTCGCCGTATCGGCGCAGTACCGAACCATTATGCGCTGGGCTGGACGGCTAACGGCATGTCGGTCTGGGACGTACCGGACGAGCATGTCGCCGAGGCGGGCCAGATGGTCGGAGCGCTGGAATTCGTCAGCCATTGTTATCGCCGCCCGCGCCACCTGCCGGACTGGCCATACAACCTGTTCGCCATGGTGCATGGCCGCGACCGTGAAGAAGTGGCCGACAAGCTGACGCGCATCGCCGCCGTCCTGGGCAACTGGGACTGCGGCCACGACGTGCTTTTCAGCAGCAAAATACTGAAAAAAACCGGCCTTAGAATCGCCGGGTAGGAGAGAGACCATGTTTCGCCTTAGCCAGTTCATGCAGGAGATCAAGACGCCGACACCGGTGCGCAACGCCAAGCCGCCGGGCCCGGTGGTGATCTGGAACCTGATTCGCCGCTGCAACCTGAACTGCAAGCATTGCTATTCGATTTCCGCCGATACGAATTTCCCCGGCGAGCTATCCACCGATCAGGTGTTCACCGTGATGGACGACCTGAAAGGATTCAAGGTGCCGGTGCTGATCCTATCCGGCGGCGAGCCGCTGCTGCGCCCCGACATCTTCGAGATTTCCAGGCACGCCAAGGAGATGGGCTTCTATGTGGCGCTGTCCACCAACGGCACGCTGATCGACGAGGCGACAGCCGACCGCATCGCCGAAATTGGCTACGATTATCTGGGCATCAGCCTGGACGGCATCGGCGCGGTGCATGACCGTTTTCGCCGCCAGGAGGGCGCTTTCGACGCCTCGATGCGCGGCATCCATCTGTGCCATGACCGGGGCATCAAGGTGGGTGTTCGTTACACAATGACCGAGGGCAATATCGAATCCCTGACCGGCATTCTCGACCTTGTCGAAAACGAGAATATCGACAAGTTCTACCTGTCGCATCTGGTCTATGCCGGACGCGGCAACCGAAATCGCGGCGACGATGCCGCCCACCGAACCACGCGTGGCGCCATGGATTTGATGTTCGAACGCTGCTGGGATTATGTCGAGCGCGGCGTACCCAAGGAGTTCGTCACCGGCAACAACGACGCCGACGGTGTCTATTTCCTGATGTGGGTCGAGAAACATTTCCCCCGTAGCGCCGATCATATCCGCGCCAAGCTGGAAGCCTGGGGCGGCAACGCGTCGGGTGTCAATGTCGCCAATATCGACAATCTGGGCACGGTCCATCCCGATACCATGTGGTGG
>DAOVHN010000329.1 GCA_030671915.1 Pseudomonadota bacterium | reverse complement strand
CCGGCGCGGTGGCAGCGGAGGAGGCGACGGATACGCTGGCCGGCTGGATCGAGTGGTTGCGCGTCCATGACGCCTCGAATCGCAAGATCGGCACGGTCGGCTGGTGTTTCGGCGGCGGCTGGTCGCTCGGCGCGTCGATCGCGGCGCCGGTCGAGGCGACGGTGATCTATTACGGCCGGGTTACCGCCAAGGCCGACGCGCTGGCGCGCCTCAAGGGGCCGGTGCTGGGCCATTTCGCCAGCCGAGACAAGTTCATCGACAAGGCCATGGTTTCCGCCTGGGAGGCGGAGATGGACAAGGCCGGAAAAAGCTATAGGACCCACTGGTACGATGCCGACCATGCCTTCGCCAATCCGACCAGCGCCCGATACGACGAGGCTGACGCAAAGCTCGCCTGGGAGCGTACCTTGAAGTTTTTCGATGAAAACCTGTAGACTCTGGGAAATGAGGGAACAGCGTTGATTAAACGGGTTTTGATTATATGCGTCGGGCTGGTCTGCGGGGCCGGCGCGTCTCAGGGGCCGGAATTTACGCAGCAATATCTGCAACGCCTCGGCGGTTGGGTGGATTCCTACCAGGACCGGGTAACGCGGCTGGACGCGCGCGCCGCCCAGTTCGACATGTCGCGCGAACAATACCTGGCCGCGCTGCAGGCCAGCGCCGACCCCAAGGTCAGGAAAGAGGCCGCCAATATCGCCACCTGGCCGGTCTATCTGGAAAAATATACCGAAATGCAGCGGATGCTGCAGAACGGACCGTCCTGGATGCAGCCGGTCAGGCTGCTGCAAAACTATAACGATCCGGCTTTCGCGCCGATCGTCCAGGCGACCCTCGCCGATTACAAGCCGGGCACCCCGATTACCGCCGAGGGCGCGGCCTTCGGTGGCGCCGGGTTCGTCGGCGGCTGGCTGCTGACCGTTATTGGGGCCGCCCTGCTCGGCGCACCCATAAACATGATCCGCCGCCGCCGCGAGAAACCGAAAAACCTGCCGAACCTCGTCATGCACCGGATCAACGAGCCCACGTTAACCGAGGAGACTCAGGAAACCGAGGAAACCGAGGAAACCGAGGAAACCGAGGAAACCGAGGAAACCCGGGAAACCTAGCGCCTGCTTGCCGCGATCCGCCTTGCGGGGCCGCCGCGGCGCGCGCGGGTGTCTTCGTCGAACAGTTCGGTCAGCTTTTCCATCATGGTGCCGCCCAACTGCTCGACATCCATGATCGTCACTGCGCGATTGTAATAGCGGGTCACGTCGTGGCCGATGCCGATGGCGACCAGTTCGACCGGCGAGCGGGTCTCGATATAGTCGATGACGTCGCGCAGATGGCGCTCCAAGTAATTGCCGGCATTGACCGACAGGGTGGAGTCATCGACCGGCGCACCGTCGGAAATCACCATCAGGATGCGGCGCTGCTCGGTGCGCGCGATCAGCCGGTTATGGGCCCACATCAGCGCCTCGCCGTCGATATTCTCCTTCAGCAGCCCCTCGCGTAGCATCAGTCCCAGATTCTTGCGGGCGCGGCGCAGGGGCGCGTCCGCGGTCTTATAGACGATATGGCGCAGGTCGTTCAGGCGGCCCGGATTGCCCGGCTTGCCATCGGCGATCCATTGCTCGCGCGCTTGCCCGCCCTTCCAGGCGCGTGTCGTGAAGCCCAGGATCTCCACCTTGACGCCGCAGCGTTCCAGCGTGCGGGCCAGGATGTCGGCGCTCATGGCGGCGATGGCGATGGGCCGGCCGCGCATGGAGCCTGAATTGTCCAGCAGCAGCGAGACCACCGTGTCGCGGAACTCGGTGTCGTTTTCCTGCTTGAAGGAAAGCGGAGTCAGCGGGTTGGTGACGATGCGGTCGAGGCGCGCCGTATCCAGCATCCCTTCTTCCAGATTGAAATCCCACGACCGCATCTGCTTGGCCAGCAGGCGGCGCTGCAGCCGGTTGGCCAGCTTGCCGATCATGCCCTGCAGGTGGCTGAGCTGCTGGTCCAGCATGTGGCGCAGGCGGGTGAGCTCTTCCGGGTCGCACAGCTCCTCTGCCCCGGTTACTTCGTCGAAGGCCTCGGTATAGACCTTGTAGAAGGGCTCCTTCGGCAGGTTCGACAGGTCGCTGTCCTGGCGCTTCATGCCGGGGTCGCCGGGGGTTTCGCCGCCGGGCGCGGTCATCGCCTCGCCCTCGCCGGCCTCTCCCGATTCCTGCATGTCCATGTCGCCGGTGTCGGCGGCCAGGCTGTCGGACATCGCCTGCTCCAGCTTGCCTTGGCCCTCGACATCCTCCGATGCGGTCTCGGGTCCGTCCTCCTGGTCATCGCCGCCCTGCTCGTCGGATTCCTCGCCGCCCTCGGCCTGGTCCTCGTCGCCAAGATCGATGTCCATCTCGGTAATCAGCTGGCGCACCGCCTCGCAATAGGCGGCCTGGTCGTGCGCATGGCGCTCCAGATCGATCAGCGCCCGCTTCACCCTGGCGCTCAAAAGGGGTTGCCACTGTTCCCAGGCCTTGCGGGCGGCCGGCGGTGGCGGCGCGCCGGTCAACGCCTGGCGGGCCATCAGGCGCACGACTTCCGGCATTGTCGCCTCGGTCGTGTCCTCGATCACGCCGAAACCCTCGCGCCGATAGCGTTCCTCCAGTGCCGCCGAAAGATTCTCCGCGACGCCAGCCATCTTGCGCGCGCCCAGCGCCTCCACCCGCGCCTGTTCCAGCGCGTCGTACAGCACTGGCGCGACGTCACCGGTAGGCCGGCGCCTTGCGTGCAGTGCCGCATCATGCAGGCGCAGCTTCAGGGCCGCGGC
Source organism: Pseudomonadota bacterium (assembly GCA_030671915.1). Lineage (GTDB taxonomy): Bacteria > Pseudomonadota > Alphaproteobacteria > UBA8366 > JADFVY01 > JADFVY01. Next base: position 1,192 of record DAOVHN010000329.1, on the reverse strand, counting down.
GTCGGCCTCGCCGCGCACATAGGCGGCTTCCTCGACCGGCAGTTCGCGGCTGGGCAGGGGCACGCGCACGCGCGGGCCCTCGGCGCCCTTGGCGCTGTCGGTGCCGTAGGTAAGGTCGGCGTCCGGGTGGCCCGAGATCGCGCGGAAGGCCGCGGCGTTCGCCCGCTTGAAGATTTCGACCGGTGAGTCCTGGTCGGCCATGCTTCAGATCAGGGTCGCCTTGACCCCGGACTCAGGAAGCTCGGTGCCGAAGCAGCGCTGGTAATATTCGGCGACGACCGGGCGTTCCAACTCGTCGCACTTGTTCAGGAAGGTCACCCGGAAGGCGAAGGCGATATCGTTGAACATCTCGGCGTTCTCGGCCCAGGTGATGACGGTGCGCGGCGACATGACGGTCGAAATATCGCCATTGATGAAACCGGCGCGCGTCAAATCGGCCAGCGTCACCATGGCGGAGATGGTCTTGCGGCCCTCGTCGTTGTCGTAGCCGGGCACCTTGGACAGCACGATACGGTTTTCCACCTCGTCCGACAGATAGTTCAGCGTGGCGACGATGTTCCAGCGGTCCATCTGCGCCTGGTTGATCTGCTGGGTGCCGTGATAGAGGCCCGTGGTGTCGCCCAGCCCCACCGTATTGGTGGTGGCGAACAGGCGGAACCAGGGGTGCGGGCGGATCACCCGGCTCTGGTCAAGCAGCGTCAGCTTGCCCTCGACCTCCAGGATGCGCTGGATCACGAACATCACGTCCGGGCGCCCCGCGTCGTATTCGTCGAAGCACAGCGCGCAGGGGTTCTGCAGCGTCCAGGGCAGGATGCCCTCGCGGAATTCGGTGACCTGCTGGCCCTCGCGCAGCACGATGGCGTCCTTGCCGATCAGGTCGATCCGGCTGATATGGCTGTCCAGGTTGACGCGCACGCAGGGCCAATTCAGGCGCGTGGCGACCTGCTCCACATGGGTGGATTTACCGGTGCCGTGATAGCCCTGGATCATGACGCGGCGGTTGTAGGCGAAGCCGGCAAGGATGGAGAGCGTGGTGTCGTGGTCGAACACATAGGCCTCGTCCAGTTCCGGCACAAAGTCCGACCCGTGCGAAAAGGCCGGAACCTCCATGTCGGAATCGATCCCGAAGGTCTGGCGCACGGACACGGTAATGTCCGGCGCGTCGAGATCGTGGGTGCGTTGCATCGAATGT
>DAOVHN010000784.1 GCA_030671915.1 Pseudomonadota bacterium | reverse complement strand
GCCGGGCGATCGCGTCGCGGTCCTGCTGTCCAACAGGCTCGAATGGGTCTGTTTCGAGCAGGCGGCCCTGTCGCTGGGGTTGGTGGTCGTGCCGCTCTACAACTGGGACAGCCCGGGCAATATAGCCTATATCCTGCGCGACAGCGGGGCCCGGCTTCTGCTGGTCGAATCGGCGAAACGGGCGCGGGAGCTTGAACCCGAACTTGGACAGGAAGGTGCCCAGCCGCGAATTCTGTATCTCGGTCCCCGGTCGGACGGAATGGAAACCCCGGTTGCCGAATGGCTGCCCGCGGAGGGATCTGCGCCGGTGGATGAATGCGAGGGACCGGACGCGCTGGCAACGATAATCTACACCTCCGGCACCACGGGCCGGCCGAAGGGTGTGATGCTGTCCCACCGCAATATCCTCAGCAATGCCGAGGGCGTGCTTCAGGTGGTGCCGCCCAGGCGCGGCGACTGTTTTCTCTCCATTCTCCCGCTCGCCCATGCCTTTGCGCGCACCATCGACTATTATGTGCCAATGATGGCCGGCCTGACCGTCGCCTTCGCCCGTTCGCCGAAGACGATCCGCGAGGATTTGCCGGAGGTCAGCCCGACAGTGATGCTGGTCGTACCAAGGCTATTGGAACAGGTGCATGCGGGCATCCGGGAAAAGCTGGCCGCGAAGGGCGCTCTTGCACGCTGGCTGTTCGAGTTGACCCTGGCCATCGGTTGGCGGCGCTTCCTGGCCGAACAGGGCCGCGCGTCTGCATCTCTACTCGGTGCGATCGTCTGGCCGCTGCTGCACAAGCTTGTCGTCGGCCCCATTATGGCCGCGATGGGCGGGCGGATACGGATGATGGTCAGCGGCGGCGCGCCGCTACGGCCCGAAGTCTGCCGGTTTTTCCTGTCTCTCGATATTCCGGTGCTGCAGGGATATGGACTCAGCGAGGCCGCACCCGTCGTCGCGACCAACCTGATCGAAAACAACCTGCCGGAATCGGTCGGGCCGCCATTGCCCGGCGTAGAGGTCCGCACCGGCGAAGACGGCGAACTGATGATCCGTTCGCCTGGCGTGATGTTGGGTTACTGGAACCGGCCGGAAGATACGCGCGCCGTGATCGACGAAGATCGCTGGCTGCATAGTGGGGATCGCGCGGAAATTAGCGATGGCCGCATCCTGCTGCATGGCCGGATGGGCGAACTTATGGTGCTGTCGACCGGCCACAAGGTGCCGGCAAGCGCCATCGAGACAGCCATGCAGGAAGACCCGCTTTTCTCCCAGGTGATCGTAGTTGCCGCAGGCAGGCCCTTCACGAGCGCCCTTGCCGTGCTCGATCCGCGGGAGTGGGGCGGTCTCGCCAGGCCACTCGGACTGGATCCGGAGCATTCCGAAACGCTGGGTGATGAGCGCGTGCAGGAAATCATATGCCAGCGCGCGGCCGCCCTGTTGGGCGATTTCCCGCCCTATTGCCGTCCGCGTCGGCTCGGGCTCTCGCTTGAGCCCTGGTCGATCGAAAACGGGTTATTGACTCCGACGCTAAAGG
>DAOVHN010000720.1 GCA_030671915.1 Pseudomonadota bacterium | reverse complement strand
CCACGCCCACCGCCGAAGGTTTCTCCATGCCCGCCGAGTGGCATCCGCACGAACGCTGCTGGATGGCCTGGCCTTGCCGCCAGGAATTGTGGGGCGACCGGCTGGACGATGCGCGCGATGCCTATGCGGCGGTCGCCCAGGCCATTGCCGAGTTCGAGCCCGTAACCATGGTCGCCAATCCCGAGGACGTGGCCGCGGCCTCCATGAATTGCGGGCGCGGCGTCGATGTGCTGCCGATGGAACTGGACGATTCCTGGATGCGCGATATCGGCCCCACATTCCTGCTGGACGGCAAGGGCGGTATCGCCGGCGGCGACTGGCATTTCAATGCCTGGGGCCACAAGTACGAATATTACAACAAGGACGCCCGCCTGGCCGAGGCCCTGCTCGACCATCTCGACATTCGCCGCTTCGACGCCCCCTTCGTGCTGGAGGGCGGGGCCATTCACCATGACGGCGAGGGCACGGTGTTGACCACCGAAACCGTGCTGCTGAATCCGAACCGCAATCCGGGCCTGGACAAGGCTGAGACCGAGAGGGCGTTGTGCGATTGGCTGGGCGCCGAAGAGGTAATCTGGCCGCCCGCCGGCTTCCATTACGACGCAACCGACGGCCATGTCGACAACGTCGCCTGTTTCGCGCGGCCGGGCGTGGTGCTGGCGGCCTCCTGCCCGGACGAGGGCGACCCGAACTATGAAATCCTGCGGGCCAATGCGGAAATCCTGCGCGCCAGCACGGACGCCAGGGGTCGTGCGCTGGAAGTGGTGACGATAGACCAGCCGGCGCGCATGGAAGAGGGAGGCGAACGGCTCGCGAGTTCCTACATCAACTTCTATATCGCCAGCGGTGGGATCGTGATGCCCAGCTTCGAGGACCGGCGCGACGACGCCGCGCGTCGAACCATCGCCCAGACCTTCCCGGACCATAAAGTGATCCAGGTGCCCGCCGTCGACATCATCCGCGGCGGTGGCGGCATCCACTGCATCACGCAGCAGCAGCCGAAAACGGGGTCGGACGCGTGACACAGGTTACGGTCGCCGCGACCCAAATGGCCTGTAGCTGGGATATCGAGGCGAATCTCGCGCGCGCCGAGGAACTGGTCCGCGAGGCTGCCGCCAAGGGCGCCAATGTGGTGCTGCTGCAGGAACTGTTCGCGACCCCCTATTTCTGCCCCGACCAGAAACAGGAGTATTTCGCGCTGGCCCAGCCCGCCGAAGGCAACGCGACGATCGCGCGATTCGCGGCGCTGGCGGCCGAGTTGGAAGTGGTCCTGCCGGTCAGCTTCTTCGAGCGCGCCAATAACGCCTATTTCAATTCGCTGGCGATCGTCGATGCCGACGGCTCGGTGCTCGGCCTCTATCGCAAAAGCCACATCCCGCAAGCGCCGGGCTATGAGGAAAAATTCTACTTCAGTCCCGGCGACACCGGTTTCCGTGCCTGGGACACCCGTTACGGGACGATTGGCGCCGGCATCTGCTGGGACCAGTGGTTCCCGGAATGCGCCCGCGCCATGGCGCTGCAGGGCGCCGATATCCTGCTCTACCCCACCGCCATCGGGTCGGAACCCAACCACCCGGATCTCGACAGCCGGGACCACTGGCAGCGCGTCATACAGGGCCATGCCGGCGCCAATCTGGTGGTGTTGGCCGCATCCAACCGGATCGGGGCGGAAAAGAACGAGGCGGCGACACTGACCTTCT
>DAOVHN010000778.1 GCA_030671915.1 Pseudomonadota bacterium | reverse complement strand
TTCACCAGCGCCAACGTGGCGGCCAGCAGCCGGTCTTGCACGGTTGTCAGCTTGGCGACATCCTCCGGCGTCTTGTTCCAGGCGATATCGGGATGGCGGCGTAGTGTCCCGGTCGACGAACAGGGGGCATCCAGCAGCACCGCGTCGAAGGGTTCGTCCGGCGTCCATTTGGCCGCATCGACGGCGACAGCCTCGGCGGTGAGTCCCAGGCGTCCGAGATTTTCCGACAGGCGCTGCAGGCGCTTCCTGGAGATATCGACGGCGGTGACCCGCGCGCCGGCCGCCGCGAGCTGCGCGGTCTTGCCCCCCGGCGCGGCGCAGAGGTCGGCGACCCGCAGGCCCGACACATCGCCCAGCATGCGGGCCGGCAGGGTGGCGGCGGCGTCCTGCACCCACCAGGCGCCGTCCCAGAAGCCGGGCAGGGCGGTCACATCCCCGCCCGCCGTGCGGCGCAACGTGCCGGTCGGCAGGATTTCCGCCTCCAGCCGCCCGGCCCATAATTCGGCCTCGGCCGGTGTTTTCAGGGTGATGTCGAGCGGTGCCTCGGCGAGGTTGGCGGCGGCGATGGCGGCGGCGGTCTCCGCCCCGTAGGCGGCTTCCCAGTCCCGCCACAGCCACGCGGGAACGTTTAGATGTTCGGGATCGTCCGGCGGGATCGGGCCGCCCTCGGCGATGCGTCGCAGCACCGCGTTGACCAGCCCCTTCATGCCGGCCTGCCCGCCATGGCCGACCAACTCGACCGAGGTGTTTACGGCGGCGTGGGGGGCGAGACCCAGCAGGGCGATCTGCGCCACGCCCAGCCGCAATATGTCGCGCACGGCGGTGCGGTTGGCTGGCAGCGGGCGGTCCAGCCGTTCGTCGATCGCCGCGTCGATCTGGCCCAGCCGCCGTAGCACGGTCGCGGTCAGCAGCCGGGCGAAGGCGCGGTCGCGCGCCTCCAGCCCCGACAGGTCGGCGTTCGCGGCCAGCGCCTCGTCAAGCGGCCGGCCGCGCCGCAACACATCCTGCAGCAGTTTAAGGGCAATGGCGCGGGCGTCGTTCATCAGGCGGGTTTAGGGGAAAGTTTGCCGCACGCCAAGCGTTGAGACTGTGGATGCGGCAATCAACCCCATGGGCCGCCGCGCGCGGAGGCGCTCTGGCCGGCCATTTCGCGCAGGCGCTGGATGCGCTCGCCGATCGGCGGGTGGGTGGAGAACAGGCCGTCGATCGCGTGGGCGTGCAGCGGGTTGACGATAAACATATGGGCGGTGGCCGGGTTGTCCTCGGCCTGCGGGTTGTCGATGGCCGCGGCGGCATGGGCCATCTTGTGGAGTGCGTCGGCCAGCCAGTTTGGATGGCCACAAATTTCGGCACCGATCCGGTCGGCCTCGTATTCGCGCGAACGGCTGATGGCCATCTGGACGAGCGCGGCGGCCAAGGGCGCCAGGAACATCACCAGCAGGGCGCCGACGATGCCCAGCGGGCTGTTGCGCCGGCCGCCGAAGAATAATGCGAAATTGGCCAGCATCCCGATGGCGCCGGCGATGGTCGCCGTAA
>DAOVHN010000058.1 GCA_030671915.1 Pseudomonadota bacterium | reverse complement strand
GCGACGGCAGCCGTCGTATCGTTGTTGTACCTTGCCGGCATTCTGGATCCTGTCGAAAGAGTGCTGACGGATACCCGGTTCGAACTGGCCGGCCGCGAGGCCAGCGGTGACCTGGTTATCGTCGGCATCGATCCCAAAAGTCTCCGGCAGCTCGATACCTGGCCCTGGCCGCGAGACTACCACGCAGCGGTCATCGATCGTCTGGTCGAGTCCGGGGCCGTCCAGATCGCCATCGACGTCGATCTGAGCTCCTGGTCGACACCCGAATCCGACACCGCCCTGCGTGACGCCCTGGCCCAGGCCGGCGGCCGGGTAATCTTGCCCGTCTTCCGCCAGAAGGCGATCGACGGCGCGAACGGGATGAAGTTCATCCATACCGCCCCAATTCCCGAATTCCGCCGGCTTGCCCAGCTCGCTTCGGTCAACACCATGCCGGAAAAAGACGGGCTGATACGCCGCCATGCCATGAGCAATTATTGGCAGGACGGGTATATCCCGACAATGCCGGCGATCCTTGCCGGCCATACCCGGTCGCTGTTCGATAATTTCCATATCGACTACGGTATCCGGCCGGACACGCTGCCGCGGCTGTCCTACGTGGACGTTTTCAGCGGGCAGTTCGATCCCGCCATTGTGCGCGGCAAGAAGGTAGTGATTGGCGCAACCGCCGTGGAACTTGGCGACCAGTTCGCGGTTCCGGTTTACAAGGCCCTGCCGGGCCCCGTCGTCCAGGCGTTGATCTACGAAACCCTTGTGCAGAACCGTGCGCTTTATCGCAGCGCGCCCTGGCTGGTGATTGCCGGGATCCTGATTCTCGCGTTCGGCCTGGGGCGCCGGTTGCGCATATGGTCGTGGCGCCGGGGGTTGGCGGTCATGGCCTCGCTGTCATTGTCTATGTTGGCCCTTTCCGTGGTTGTGCAGATATGGACCCCGTTGATGCTGGAGGTCACACCCTGGATTCTGGTGGCAGTGCTTCTGTACGGGATTGCGCTGGCGCGACGGATCGACAGACAGGAGCTGATATTGATGCTGCGGGGCAGCCGCCTTCGCCACACCAACGCGTTGATGCGCAGCGTGGTGGAGACCAGTTCCGAGGCGATCATGACTGTTTCCGAGGATCTGATCATTGAGATGGCCAATCCCGCTGCCGAAGCGATCTTCGATTCCGTCGACAAGGGTCTTGTCGGCCGGCCGCTGGAAAAGTTCTTTCCGAAATTCCAGGAAACCGGAAAATTCGAGGCCTGCCTCGCGCACGGGCATCGGAGCATTGAATTCGCAGGCCGCCGCATGGATGGCTCCATCTTCCCGGTGGAAGCCACCGTCGATGCGATGTCGGTCGACGGGTTAAATCATTATGTGGTGGTCGCCCGCGACGTAACCGAGCGCCACGCCCAGCAGAAACTGATGGAATATCTCGCCCTGCATGACACCTTGACGGGGCTGCCGAACCGCACCCTGCTTATGGACCGGCTGGATCATGCGATATCGGCGTCCAGGCGCGACGGCAAGCCGTTGGCGCTGCTGCTTCTCGATCTCGACCGGTTCAAGGAAATCAACGATACGCTGGGCCATGCGGTTGGCGATTCGCTACTGGCCGAGGTGGGCCAGATACTCTCCGAGCCTTTACGCGAGTCCGATACCGTCGCGCGTCTTGGCGGCGATGAATTTGCGATTCTGCTGCCTTCCGTTTCGAGCCTGGCCCAGGCCCGCGATATAGCCGAACGTGTCGCCGGGGTTCTGGCCCGCCCGTTCCCGGTTGAGGGGATTACCGTCGAGGTCGGGGTCAGTATCGGCGTTGCGCTCTACCCGGATCACGGCGCCGACGCCAGCGAACTGATGCGCGGCGCCGATGTCGCGATGTATGTCGCCAAGCGCAACCACATGACGGTCTCAATCTATGACGAAGACAAGGACCACCATAGCGTTCGCAACCTGTCCATGAGCGGCGAATTGCGCCAGGCGATGGATGCGGATGAGCTGGTCCTGTTCTATCAGCCGCAGATCGACGTCACCACCGCCAAGCTGGTCGGCGCCGAGGCCCTGCTGCGATGGGATCATCCGCATCACGGCATGGTGTCGCCGGACGAATTCGTATCGTTGGCGGAACAGACCGGACTGATCAGGCCGCTGACCCGCTGGGTGATCGGCAAGGCGTTAAAGCAGGTTTCCCAGTGGCAGGAACGAGGCCTGGATATCGGGCTGTCGATCAACCTGTCGCCACGCAACCTGCATGAAGAGGGTTTGGCGAAATCTATCGGCGAATTGATGGAAAAGCGTGGCTTGCGGCCCGAACTGATAACATTGGAGATTACGGAAGACGCTATCATGACCGACCCGGAGCGGGCCCTTGCGGCCATCCGGCATCTGAAGGATTGCGGCGTGCGGCTGGCGATCGATGATTTCGGAACCGGTTATTCCTCTCTCGCTTATTTGAAGGCACTCCCGGTGGACGAGCTCAAGATCGATAAGTCTTTCGTCATGCAGATGGCGGACGACACGAATGACGAGGTTATCGTGCGCTCAACGATAGACCTTGCGCATAATCTTGGGCTGAGCGTCGTCGCCGAAGGGGTCGAGAGCGAGCTGCACCTGCAGACCCTGCGCGGCCTGGGCTGCGATATCGGGCAGGGGTTCCATATCGGACGGCCGTTGCGTATCGAGGAATTCTATCAGTGGATGGAAAATTTCAACACGATCTCGTCCGGCGCCGGCGGCATCGTCCATATCCATCCGGGCGCGCGCGGCGCGGGCAGAAAAAAAGGGATTACCCGGTAAAGCGCGGCGGGCCGCGTCGGAGCGGATTCACCGGGTTGGCGGATCGCCGAAGGCGATTCCACTCAACCCGAATCGGGTCTAGAGAATCTCGATAACAGCGTCGACTTCGACCGAGGCGTTTAGCGGCAGGGATGGGACGCCGACTGCAAATCGTGCATGTTTTCCCTTGTCCCCGAACAGCTCGACCATCAGGTTGGAGGCGCCGTTAATTACCTCGGGATGTTCGGTGAAATCGGCAGTACTGTTGACGAAACCGCCCAGCTTGGCGATGCCGACGACGCGATCGAGATTGCCGTCAAGCGCGGCCTTGGCCTGGGCAAGGATATTAAGCGCGCACTGGCGCGCCGCCATCTGCGCTTCCTGCACGAATATGTCGGCGCCGACCTGGCCCACGAACATCAGCTTGCCGTTGTGTATTGGCAGCTGGCCCGATACGTAAAGCAGGCTGCCGGCGATGACGCAGGGTATGTAATTCGCGACCGGGATGGCCGGTTTCGGCAAATCGATCCCCAGATCCTTCATTGCTCTTTCAATTTCACCGGTCATTACGCCAACCTCTCGATAATTCGATCCAGTCCATTATCAGCGAACCTTGGTATCACGTGATCTCAAAAATGGCGTCAATTTCCACCGAGATGTCGCCCGGCAGTGAATTACAGCCGACCGCGAAACGGGCATGCCTGCCTTCGTCGCCGAAAACTTCGGCCATCAGGTCCGATGCGCCGTTTACTACCTGAGGATGCTCGCCGAAATCATCCGTGGAATTGACGAAGCCGCCCAACTTCACGAGGCGCAGGATCCGGTCCAGGTCGCCATCCAGTGATGCCTTCGCAATGGCGATAACGTTGAGCGCGCATTGGCGCGCCGCCATTTGGGCCTCCGGTACGAACAATGACGCGCCGACCTTGCCCCTGAACATCACCTTGCCATGATGTTTCGGCCCCTGGCCCGACACGAACAGGAAATTGCTGGCGATCACGGCCGGCAGGTAGGCGCCGAGCGGTTCCCCCGGCTCCGGCAATTCTATCCCCTTCTCCTGCATTATTTTTTCGATCCGGCCTGCCATGTCTGACTTTCTCCCGCGCGCTGCTTGCGGGGCAGCATAGCACTACAATTCTCCGGAATGAACGAAGCTGATTAGATTCCGGACAAAAAAATCGGAGGGCGTGCCCTTACCCTCCGAGTTTACAGGGAGCACCAAACTCAATTGCGGCGGCTTTACTGCCAGGCGCCGCCGCTCCCCTCTTTTTCCATTACGAGCAGCCGCTGGTAGACCCGCAGGTTACGCATTTCATGCATGTGCCGTTACGGACCAACGTGAAATTTCCGCATTCGCCACAGGCGTCGCCCTCATAGCCCTTGGTGCGAGCCTCGAGCAACTGGCTCACTCGGCCGTCCATGGCGGTCGCGACCCGCGTTTCCACCTTGACCGACGCCATTTCCGCGGTGGCGGTCACCGTCGCCGCCGCCACGCCGCCGCCTGCCGCCTGGGCGGCTGTCTTGTTCGCGCCGCCCTGGAAGACCAGCAGCCGCGACGTCCGCATGAATCCGCTGCTCGCCACCTTCTGGATCGCTGCCATGGTCTGGTCCTCGGCTTCCGGAAAATTGCCTTCGTCGGCCCCCTTGCCCAGCGCATCGGGCAGCATGTCGGCGGGCTCCGCATGGGCCAGGTCGTTGCGGCCCAAGTAGGAAATCGCCATTTCACGGAAGATATAGTCCAGCACGGAGGTCGCCATCTTGATGGTGTCGTTACCCTCGACCATGCCCGAGGGTTCGAACCGGGTGAAGGTGAAGGCCTCGACAAACTCGTCCAGCGGCACGCCGTATTGCAGGCCGATGGAAATAGCGATGGCGAAATTGTTCATCAGCGAGCGGAAGGCCGCGCCCTCCTTATGCATATCGATGAAGATTTCGCCGGCAGTGCCGTCCTCGTATTCGCCGGTGCGCAGATAGACCTTATGGCCGCCGACGGATGCCTTCTGTGTGTAACCCTTGCGGCGGCCCGGCAGGCGGCGGCGCTCCGTACTCCGCTCGAAGATGCGTTCGACGATACGTTCGGCCACCATCGGCGCCGCGGCGGCCGGCGCCTCGGCGATCTGTTCGGCCATCTCGGCGGCTTCCAGGTCGTCCTCGGATAGCAGGCTGGCGGACAGGGGCTGGCTGAGCTTCGAGCCATCGCGATAAAGTGCATTGGCCTTGATGCCCAAGCTCCATGACAGCATGTAGGCATCCTTGCAGGCCTCGATCGTCGCGTCGTGCGGCATGTTGACGGTCTTGGAGATCGCACCGGAAATGAAGGACTGCGCCGCCGCCATGATCTTGATATGGCTATCGACCGACAGGCTGCGCTTGCCGGTGGGGCCGCAGGGGTTGGCGCAGTCGAATACCGGTAGATGCTCGTCCTTCAGATGCGGCGCGCCTTCCAGCGTCATGGCGCCGCAGCAATAGCCGTTCGCCGCCTCGATTTCGCTCTTGGTGAAGCCCAGTGCGTCCAGCATGTTGAAACCGACATCGTCCAGTTGTTCGTCGGTAAAGCCCAGAATATTGTGACAGAACTCCGTGCCCAGCGTCCATTTGTTGAAGGCGAAACTGATATCGAAGGCGTTTGCCAGCGAATCCTGCAAGGCGCTGAATTGTGCCGCGGTAAAGCCTTTTTCCGTTAATCTGGCGTGGTTGATGCCCGGTGCATCGCGCAGCGTCCCATGCCCGACCGCATAGGCCACGATGTCGGCAATCGCGGATTCCTCATAGCCCATATTGCGCAGCGCCAGCGGTATCGTTCGGTTGATGATCCGGAAATAGCCGCCGCCCGCCAGCTTCTTGAACTTGACCAGGGCGAAGTCCGGCTCGATTCCCGTGGTGTCGCAATCCATGACCAGCCCGATGGTGCCCGTGGGCGCGATCACCGTGGATTGCGCGTTCCGATAGCCATGGGCTTCGCCCATCTTCAGCGCCCGGTCCCAAGCCTCCACTGCCGCCTTTGGCAGGTCGTCCTGCGGACAGGCCTCGATGTCCAGCGGCAGTGGCGGGACGGAGAGACCTTCATAGCCCTTGGTCTCGCCCCTGGCGGCGCGGCGATGGTTGCGGATGACGCGCAGCATATGTCCCGCGTTGTCCTCGTAACCGGGGAAGGCGCCCAGTTCTTCAGCCATTTCCGCCGATGTCGCGTAGGAGACGCCGGTCATCAGCGCCGTGATGGCGCCGCACAGCGCGCGGCCTTCCTCACTGTCATAACCCAGCCCGCTGGCCATCAGGAACGCCCCGATATTGGCGTAGCCCAGGCCCAGCGTGCGGTAGCGATAACTCAGCTCGGCGATCTCGCGCGATGGGAACTGCGCCATCAACACGGCGATTTCCAGCGTCAAGGTCCACAGGCGGACCGCATGCTCGAATGTCTCGATATCGAACGAGCCGTCTTCCTTGCGGAAAGTCATCAGGTTCAGCGAGGCCAGATTGCAGGCGGTATCGTCCAGGAACATATATTCCGAGCAGGGGTTGGACGCGTTGATCCGCCCCGATGCCGGGCAGGTGTGCCATTCGTTGATCGTGCTATCGAACTGGATGCCGGGATCGGCGCAGGCCCAGGCCGCATAGGTGACATCGTCCCACAGGTCGCGGGCCTTGACGGTCTTGGCGACCGACCCGTCGGTGCGGTTGACCAGGTTCCAGTCGCCGGCGGTCTGCACGGCCTTGATGAAGCCGTTGGTCACGCGCACTGAATTGTTGGAATTCTGGCCCGAAACGGTCAGGTAGGCCTCGGAATCCCAGTCGGTGTTGAAGGTCGGGAAATCCATCCCGGTATAGCCCTGGCGGGCATATTCGATGACCTTCTGGATATAGGACTCCGGCACCGAGCCCTTGCGCGCCCCGATCACCGCCTTCTTCAGCGCGCGGTTCTCGCGCGGGTTGAAGCGGTCATCGTCGGCCATCGCGGCGGCATCCTCGCCGTGGCAGGCCGCCATCACCTCGTTCAGATGCTCGCCGCAGAGCTTCGAGCCCGCCACCAGCGCGGCCACCTTCTGCTCCTCCACGACCTTCCAGTTTATATATTCCTCGATATCGGGGTGATCGATGTCGACCGTTACCATCTTGGCGGCGCGGCGCGTGGTGCCGCCCGATTTGATGGCGCCGGCCGCGCGGTCGCCAATCTTCAGGAAACTCATCAGGCCGGACGATTTGCCGCCGCCCGACAGGTGCTCGCCCGAGCCGCGGATGCGCGAGAAGTTGCTACCGGTGCCGGATCCGTATTTGAACAGGCGCGCCTCGCGGACCCACAGATCCATGATGCCGCCTTCACCGACCAGGTCGTCGCCGACCGACTGGATAAAGCAGGCATGCGGTTGCGGCCGCTCATAGGCCGAGGTCGATCGCGTCACCTCGCCGGTTTCGTGGTCGACAAAGTGATGGCCCTGGCCCGGCCCGTCGATGCCGTAGGCCCAGTGCAGGCCGGTATTGAACCATTGCGGAGAGTTGGGCGCGCCCACCTGGGTCGCCAGCATGTGGCGCATCTCGTCATGATAGGCGCTGGCGTCGGCCTCGGAATCGAAATAGCCGCCCTTCCAGCCCCAATAGGTCCAGGTGCCGGCCAGCCGGTCGAAGATCTGCCGGGAATCGGTCTCCTGGGTGGTGCGTTCGCCTTCCGGCAGCTTGTCCAGCGCCTCGTGGTCGGCTTCGTTGCGCCACAACCATTCCGGCACGTCTTTTTCGGCGACCGGCTTCAGCGCCGCCGGGATGCCGGCCTTGCGGAAATATTTTTGTGCCAGCACATCGGCCGCGACCTGTGTCCACGCCGCAGGAACCTTGACATCGTCCAGGTGGAATACGAGTGAACCGTCAGGATTGCGGATCTCGCTGACCGTCTCGCGAAACTCGATATTGGAATAGGGTGACTGGCCCTCGACCGTGAACTGGCGCTCAATACGCATGCCGCTTTACTCTCCCTTGCAAAGCACTCCGGCGGCTGAATCGCGCCGGCCTTTAAAACTTGTCGGACGATGGAAACAGGCTTTGCTCTGGCCAAAACCGCCGCCGAACTTCGAAATTACCCAACATTTGGGATTATTTTGACAGAGTAATACAAAATGTAGCGGCCCTCAATATATATTGTGGGTCGAGATAGAATTTTTACGAAATATTGTAATTCTCAGCAGAAACAGGACGTTCAAGGGGATATCCGCCAATTGTCGCGAAGAGTTCCCTTTGGCGCGGACGTGGCTGTGGGCGCCACGCGGAACGACGATGGCGTCCAGGAAAATGCCGTTCCCGGCGAATTGCGATGCGCCAATTTGTCCTGTATCCGCATGCCTTGCGGCAGGGCTAGGCACTGGACTGACAGGCTGCGTAGTGGCATAGTCCGGCGCAAGTTCGAACCCTCCCCGTTTACGGAGTCTCCGCCCCATGCCCAATCTCTGGACGCGCATTTTTACCGGCTGGCACGGCCAGTTCGTGGACACCGACAGCTTCGGCAACCGCTATTATCAGGAGCGCCGCGCGCGCGCCGGGGCGCGCCGCCGCCGCTGGGTGATTTACAACGGTGCGGCGGAAGCCAGCAAGGTGCCGCCGGAATGGCATGCCTGGCTGCATTACACTATCGCAGAGCCGCCGCAGATCAGCGGTGTTCCTCCAAGGGACTGGCACAAGCCGCATCAACCGAATCTTACCGGCACCGACGAGGCTTATCGTCCCCCGGGCCATTTGCTGGCGGGCGGACGCCGCGACAAGGCGACTGGCGATTATGAGCCATGGACGCCGAACTGACGACACCCTCGCCCGCACCGGCACGCCGCCGGCGCATGGCCGAGGAGACCCGCCATATCCTGGTCGGCGCGGCTGTATTTTTGGGCTTTGCGGCCCTGTTCGCCTTTTCGGCCGGTAGCGACGGCGGCACGCTGGGCAGCTACCGCGTGGTCGCTCATTTCGCCACGGCCGAGGGTGTCTATCTCGACTCGCCGGTCACGCTCGCCGGCGTACCGATCGGGCGGGTATCGAAAATGGAATTCGATTCGAGGCGCCAGATGGCGATCGTCACCATGGAGGTCGCGCCGGAGATCGAACTGCCCCTGGACAGTATCGCGATCGTCACCAGCGAGGGCATGATCGGCGGCCGTTTCATCCGCTTGGAGCCAGGCGGCGAGTTGGACATGCTGCGGGACGGCGACCGGCTGGATTATACGCAAGGCTCGATTATGTTCGAGGACCTGCTGGCCAAAATCATCATCACCGTCGAACAGAATCGATTGGCCAGGCGCGAAGCCGAAAAGAATAACGAGAAGGAAGAATCCAGCCAATGAAGCGCAATGTAATCGAAACCG
>DAOVHN010000340.1 GCA_030671915.1 Pseudomonadota bacterium | reverse complement strand
GTGGGCGACGACCGGCAATATGCGGAATTCTGCCGGCTGGCCGGGCGCCCGGAACTAGCCGACGACGAGCGCTACGCCACCAACGCGACCCGCGTCGCACATCGCGACGAACTGCTGGCGATTATCATGGATATCACCCGCGCGCGGACCAGCCGCGACTGGCTGGCGGCGCTGGAGGCCGCCCATGTACCTTGCGGCGCAGTCAACCGGCTGGACGAGGTGTTCGCCGACCCGCATGTACAACATCGCGGCATGCGGATCGAGCTGGACCATCCGCTGGCCGGCAAGGCGCCGCTGACCGGCTGCCCGATTCGATTTTCCGGGACGCCGGTGGAATACGGCTTGGCACCGCCGATTTGGGGCCAGCATACCCGTGAAATACTGTGCGAGCTTCTGGGGCGCGACGAAGAAGCGGTCGAGGATATGCTGGCGCGCGGCGTCTGCGCCGAGCCCGAAGAAAAATAACGAATACGGAGAACGCGGCGATGGCCGAAAAGAAAAAAACAAAGCGCAGCGGCGGGCAGATCCTGATCGACGCCCTGGCCGCGCATGAGGTGGACCGGATTTTCGGGGTGCCGGGCGAGAGCTATCTGGCGGCGCTGGACGCCTTCTACAACGCGCGCAACAAGATGGAATTCACGATCTGCCGGCAGGAGGGCGGGGCGGCCTATATGGCGGAGGCCTGGGCCAAGCTGACCGGGCGCACCGGCGTCTGCTTCGTCACCCGCGGGCCCGGCGCCACCAACGCCAGCATTGGCGTCCATGCCGCGATGCAGGATTCGACACCGATGGTTCTGTTCATCGGCCAGGTGGCGCGCGACCAGGCCGACCGCGAGGCCTTCCAGGAGATCGATTACCGCGCCATGTACGGGCCGCTCGCCAAATGGGTGGCGCAGATCGAGGATACGGCGCGGCTTCCCGAATATGTCAACCGGGCCTTCCACACCGCGAGCTCGGGCCGGCCGGGACCGGTGGTGCTGGCCCTGCCGGAAGACATGCTGACCGACATGGCCGCGGTCGAGGACGTCGCCCCGGCGCCGCCCACCCTCAGTTATCCCGGGCGGCCCGACATGAAGGCGCTACGCGACATGCTGTCAGCGGCGGAGCGGCCGCTGATGATCGTCGGCGGGGCCGGCTGGACCAGCGGCACCTCGAAGAATATCCAGGCCTTCGCCAAGGCTAACAACATCCCGACCGGCGCGGCCTTCCGCCGCCAGGACTGTTTCGACAATTACGACCCGCGCTATATCGGCCATGTCGGTATCGGCATCGATCCGGCGCTGGGCAAGCGGGTGCGCGACGCCGACCTGATTGTCGCGGTGGGGCCGCGGCTGGGCGAGATGACGACCGCCGGCTATTCGCTGCTGGAGCCGCCCGCGCCGAACCAGAAACTGGTCCATGTCCATCCCGACCCGAACGAGTTGAACAGCGTCTACCGCGCCGATCTGGGCATCGTCTCCAGCATGCCCGCCTTCGCGGCGGCGGCCAAGGCGATGAAGCCGGTCGAAAAGAGGACCTGGGACGATTGGGCGGGCGAGGCGCGGGCCGACTATCTGCGCTTCGTCGAGCCGGTGGCGAATCCGGGGCCGCTGCAGATGGCCGAGATCGTCGCCTGGCTGAACGAGAAGCTGCCGGAGGATGCGATCCTGACCAACGGGGCCGGCAATTATTCGATCTGGCCGCACCGTTTCTATCGCTGGTCGCGATACCGCACCCAGGCCGCGCCGACACTGGGTTCAATGGGTTATGGCGTGCCGGCGGCGGTGGCGGCCAAGCTGGCCTGGCCGGAGCGGGTCGTGGTCTCGTTCAACGGCGACGGCTGTTTTATGATGAACGGGCAGGAGTTGGCGACAGCCGTGCAATATGGCGCCAAGGCGATCTTCATCGTCGTCAACAACGGCATGTACGGTACCATCCGCATGCATCAGGAACGCAGCTATCCAGGCCGTGTGTCGGGAACGGAACTCAACAATCCAGATTTCGCGGCGCTGGCCCGGGCCTATGGTGCCAATGGCGAGATGGTGGAGAAAACGGAAGAGTTCGCACCCGCCTTCGAGCGAGCGCTGGCCGCCGACCGGCCCAGCCTGATCGAGCTGCGCATCGACCCCGAAGCGATCACCCCCGTGGCCACCCTGTCCGGCCTTCGCAAGCAGGCGCGGGGCACGAAGAAGTAGGGGCGGCGCGCCGACGCCTCAGCGAGCCTTGGTATCAGCCCCGCGCCAGTTCATAAAGCGCCACGGCCGCCGCGTTCGATACGTTCAGGCTGGCGATCGGCGGCCGGGTGGGCAGGCGGGCCAGGAGATCGCAATGTTCGCGGGTCAGGCGGCGCAGCCCCTTGCCCTCGGCGCCAAGGACCAGTGCGGTGCGGCCCGAAGGGGCTATCTCGGCCAATGTCAGTTTGGCCTCGCCATCCAGCCCGATCAGCCAGAAACCGGCCCGCTGCAGCGCATCGAGCGCGCGCGCCAGATTTGTGACCGTGACCAGCGGAACCGCTTCCAGCGCGCCGCTGGCCGATTTCGCGACGATCCCGGTCGCCCCGGGCGTGCCGCGTTCGGTCTGCACCACCGCCAGTGCGCCAAAGGCAGCGGCGCTACGCAGCACCGCGCCGATGTTATGCGGGTCGGTTATCTGGTCCAGCATCACGATCACAGCGCTGTCGCCGGCCCCGGCGATAACGTCCTCCAACGCCGGCTGCTCCAGCGGATCGGCGAGCAGGGCGACGCCCTGATGCACCGCGCCCGCTGGAAGCGCCGCGTCGATTTCCTGCCGCTCCACTTTTTCGGGGTGCGATTGCGGGAAGGCGCGCAGAAGCTTTTCGGCGGCTTCCCCGGTGGCGATCAGGCGGCGGATTTTCCGTGCTGGATTTTCCAGTGCCGCGGATACCGTATGCAGGCCGTATATCCAGCCCGACTCGCGCGCCGCGGCGACCCGTGACCCTTCGTCGCGCTTTGGGCGGATTCGCCGTTGCAGGCGTTTT
The DNA here is from genome assembly GCA_030671915.1 of Pseudomonadota bacterium. Lineage (GTDB taxonomy): Bacteria > Pseudomonadota > Alphaproteobacteria > UBA8366 > JADFVY01 > JADFVY01. Next base: position 887 of record DAOVHN010000340.1, on the reverse strand, counting down.
GCGGATGGTTTGTTCCTTGACATTACCGCCCTTAATATTACCTTTGGTACCGGTTCCACAAGCGGCGCCATCGCGTGCGGAGGACGAAGTATTTTTCTCTTTGCGCGGTTTGGCGTGTTTATTGTGTCATTTGAAGTTGACAAGCGGCCCTAAATGACCATACATCCCCCCGTCGCAGCGGTGCGCGGACGGGCACACCGATGTTTTGGCGCGCAGTATCCGGAGGGGTGCCCGAGTGGTTAAAGGGGACGGGCTGTAAACCCGTTGGCTATGCCTACGTTGGTTCAAATCCAACTCCCTCCACCATCTGCGTTGTGAAACAATAGGTTGGCCCGGGCGAAAACGAAGAGTGATGTGCGGACAGGCTAATGCGGGTGTAGCTCAAAGGTAGAGCCCCAGCCTTCCAAGCTGGTAGTGTGGGTTCGATTCCCATCACCCGCTCCAGTCGCTTGCCGGGCCGCGATGACAGTAGAGGGAAAGACGGGCCGGAATGGCCGGTTTTTTCAGGCGATCAGAACAGGAATGCAGAACCGATGGCTAAAGCAAAATTTGAACGTACGAAACCGCATTGCAACATTGGCACGATCGGCCATGTCGATCATGGCAAGACGACGCTGACGGCGGCGATCACGAAGGTGCTGGCGGAATCCGGCGGGGCCGAATTCACGGCCTATGACCAGATTGACAAGGCGCCCGAGGAGCGCGCGCGCGGGATTACGATCTCGACGGCGCATGTGGAGTACGAGACGGAAGCCCGTCACTACGCGCATGTGGATTGTCCGGGTCATGCGGATTATGTGAAGAACATGATCACGGGCGCGGCGCAGATGGACGGCGCGATCCTGGTTGTTTCGGCGGCCGATGGCCCGATGCCGCAGACCCGCGAG
>DAOVHN010000193.1 GCA_030671915.1 Pseudomonadota bacterium | reverse complement strand
GTAACCTGTTCCCCGGCGGCAGGTGTTTTAGATGAAGCGATCCCCTACGCGGTTGCGATTTCATTAGAGGTTGGCGCGGACGTTGCGGTGCCGATATACGAACTTATTCGCGAGCGGCTAAAGGAAGCCGTGCTAATCGCGCCCTAGTAAACTGCTGCAATGTCTGCTTCGGGTTATTAGCGGCTGCCCCACAGAGTCGCTACCCCCCAACTCACCCCTCCCCCTCAAACGCCCGCAACACCCGCTCCCTCTCCCGGATCAGCGCCGCGCATCACCGCTGCGCCGCCATCACTCACGCCGTGTAGCACCCGTGCACCAGCCGGCCGCGGTTGCCGGGCCGCCCGCCGCCTCCTCTGTGTCTCTGTGTCTCTGTGGTAAATCTTTCCCCGCCCGATTGACCGCCGTGCCGCCACCCACCGCCGGGCTACCCGGTGGGAACCGCATGGCGCCACGGGCCGCGCATCGCAGATACGCAGCCCGCCCCCGCCGCCATCCCGCCATGCGGGGCGCATGGCATCGGGCGCCGGCGGCGGTCCCGCCTATTCGACAACGATCGTGTAGGTGTAGGCCGATCCGTCGCCGCTGTTCAGGTTCCCGGGTTCCTTGAGCAGCGCCAGCGTCGGGCGGTATTTGCCCGGCAAGCTGCCGCCGGTGAACTGCAGCTGCATGACGGCGCCGCCGAACCGCTTGCCGGGCTTCGCGGCGATGGTTTCGGTGGCCGCCGACAGCACCGGCTTGCCCCCGCGCTCCAGCGAGCGCAGTTCCTGGCCCTTTGCGCCCTTGGGCGCGCGGGCGACGATACCGCCGATGATGGTGTCCCGCGCCGGGTCGAGCGCGCCGTCGCCGTCGCTGTCGCGCAGAATCAGCCCGCCATTGTAGCGTGCGATCGAGGCCGGTTTCTCATAGCCCATGGCTTTCAGTTGCGGCGTGGACAGGACGCCCGCCCCGCCGATGCCCGCCTTGAACATCGCCATTTTGGCCGCCGGCACGTCGGCCTTGTCATACAGCAGCGCCGCCACCGGGACAGTGCCTTCGGTCTGGCCCAGCGTCTGGCCGGACCTGATCTTCTGCCAGTTGTGATTGCGCACGCCGTCCGGGAAGTTGGTCGGCAGCACCTGCGGCACGGCGTCGGCAATGAAATCGATACTGGCGCTGCCCTTGTGGACGACCTTGCCGTTCGCATCGACGAAGCGCACGGTGACGGTTCCCTGTTTGCCGCTATTGATGAAGGCGCTTTGCATGAAACCGATATGGATAACCTTGATGCCGCGGTTGCGCACCGGGTCTTTTGCCGAGCCGGGCGCCGGCGACATCAGCTTTTCGGCCGGCAAGCCGGACTCCGCCGTGGGCGCGAAGACGAACGTGTTTATGTCGCCTTCCTCCACGCCATACCCGACCGCCTTGCCCGGCAGTCCCTGCTGCGGCGCGCCGGTCACCAGCATGACCGCGGCCTGCGAGAGGCCGACTTCCCAATCGCGCTCGTAGCCGCTGCTCATCTCGACCTCCAGCCGCCCGCCCGCGGGGATGCCGTAGCCGACGATTTTCGGGTCCATGAATTCCATGCCGGGCGCCTGCTCGTTCTGAAGGTAGACGTTGATCCCGACCTTCGCGCCCCGCACCGTGCCTGCGGCGGCCAGCGGCGCGTTGACGATGGTGCTGACGATATTGGCCTCGTGAGCGCCCGCCGCGCCCGTGAATATCACAGCGGCGCCGATCGACAACGCCGCGATTCTTCCGCTTCTCATTTCTGCCCTCCTGACTTTGATTATGGATTTCCTCACTCTCAGTCTTAAGGGCAGTTGGCCGACGATGAGGTCACGATTTTAGCGCGGATTCTCACGATCCAGTGAGGCGGCCCGGCGCGGCGATTGCCGGCTCCGGGACCATGGCGACGATACGTGGCTGCATATCGTCATCCACGAATTGGAGAAGACGCCGCGCGGCGGGGCGTGCCGGCGCGGGCGTTTCAGGGGGTGGCGCCGGCGTTTCAGGGAGTGGCGCGGGCGCGGGCGTTGCGGCGGTTGACGGCTCTCACAAAGGCGGGATGCCCCGAACGCCGTCAGTCGCCCCGGGCAATTGTCTCTGGAGGCGGGCCGAAAGTCCGTGATTCTTTCGATGTCAGTCGAAGGGCCTCCCTGTGCGACTCAAGGACGATTTGCCGAAGGGCTTCCTTGCGCGCCTCGAGGAGGAACGCCTCTTCGTCCAGTTGCCCGACCTGCCGCGCGATATTGCACCAGTCGTCGACTTTCCACTCGTACGATGCCGGGGGCAGGCGAGAGATCATATCCTCCATCGCAAGAACGAATTTCCGGTCCGTGGACTGGTTCATTCTTTTCCTGATCGCCCGCACCGAACTCTCCCGCTGTTCCGCCGCCGCGGTGCTGTAAGCCTGGTTGAGTCTTCGAACGGCGTCGCCGCTGCCGAACGTGCGCGATTTTATTAGCTGCCTGTACCGCATTTGTCTTTTTTCGTTAATCAGCGGTACATCCGAACTAATCGTGTCGTGGAGCCCCTTTTCCATTACGTAACACGCCTCCCATTGCTCTCCGGAGCGCAAATATAGTTAATCGTAACATAAAGCTCAATTAAGTCTATGCCTCACCTGTTTTGTACCGATGTTCACGTTGTGTTTCGCGCAACACGGCCCGCCCGGTCCGAAATTTCCAATGACGGCGTCGGGTGAGCGCCTTCTTTCGGCATGCCTTCCGGCTAACTGTTTTTTACTCAATTCCTACCCCTTTCCTGCCCCTCGGATACCTGTCGCATACCTGTTTTACGGGCCTGGCCTGCATGGGAACTGTACGAAAAGTCCCCGGAACCGCCCTTGCCGGCGATTCGGGCGCCGATTCAGCCATGGAATGTACCTTTTTATAGCTCTTTTTCGCGCCGCCTGGCGCCGGGCGCCGGCAAGTGCGCCCGATTGATCCCCCGGCCGTCTCCTCGTAGCATGCCCCATGCTGACTTTCCTCGCCCGCCGGCTGCTCGGCCTCATCCTCACGCTCTTCGCCGTGTCGCTGGTGGTGTTCCTGGTGCTGGAGGTTCTGCCCGGCGACGTGGCCGAAATCATGCTGGGCACCGAGGCGCGCGAGGATACGCTGGCCGCGCTGCGCACCCAGCTTGGGCTCGACCGGCCGGCGCATGTGCGTTACGTGGCCTGGATCGGCGGGCTGTTCGCCGGCGATCTGGGGGTCAGCCATACCTATGACGTGCCGGTGGCCGAACTGATGGCCGAGCGGCTGGCCGTGACCGCGCCGCTGGCGCTGATGGCTTTCGTGCTGTCCACCCTGATCGCGGTGCCGCTGGGCATGTTCGCGGCCACGCGGCGCGGGCGGGCGGGGGATTGGGGCGTGATGGGGTTTGCCCAGGTCGGGCTGGCGATTCCCAATTTCTGGTTCGCGATCCTGCTGATTTTGATCTTTGCGGTGTGGCTGCGCTGGATGCCGGCGGGCGGCTTTCCGGGCTGGGACGCCGGGGTTGGCGCGGCGTTGCGGGCGTTGACCCTGCCGGCGCTGGCGCTGGCGTTGAGCGAGGCGGCGATCCTGGCGCGGGTCACGCGCTCGGCGGTGCTGGAGACCATGGGCGAGGATTACGTGCGCACGGCGCGGGCCAAGGGCTTAAGCTGGCGGGCGATCATGTGGCGCCATGTGCTGCGCAACGCGCTGATCCCGGTGACCACGATCATGGGCCTGCAGTTCGCCTTCCTGCTGGCCGGAGCGGTGATCGTCGAGAACGTTTTTACCCTGCCGGGGCTGGGGCGCCTCGTGCTGCAGGCGATCTTCCAGCGCGACGTGATCGTGGTGAAGGACGCGGTGTTGATCCTGGCCGGCATGGTCGTATTGGTGAACTTCATGGTCGATATGCTCTACGCGGCAATCGACCCGCGCCCGAAGGTGGAAATATGATCGCGGGGCTGCGCCATGCCGCCGGCCACAAGGGTTTCGCGCTCGGCGCCCTGCTGGTCGGGCTGGTGCTGCTGGCGGCGCTTGCATCCCTGGTCTGGACGCCCTGGCCGGCGCTGGAGATGGATATCGCGGGCAAGCTGCGGGGCCCGTCGCCCGCGCACTGGTTCGGCACCGATCATTTCGGGCGCGACACGTTGTCGATGATCATGCTGGGGGCGCGCAACGCGCTGGCCGTGGGGCTGGCCGCCGTCGGAATCGGGTTATTGCTGGGCCTGCCGCTGGGGTTGATCGCGGCCATGCGGCGGGGCTGGGTGGAGGGCCTGGTGATGCGCGCCACGGACCTGACCTTCGCCTTCCCCGCCGTGCTGACGGCGGTGCTGATCGCGGCGCTTGCCGGGCCCGGCGGGATCAACGCCATCATAGCCGTGGGTATCTTCAACATCGCGGTGTTCGCGCGGCTGACGCGCGGCGCGGCGCTGCAAATCATGGGCCGGCCCTTCGTGAAGGCGGCGCTGGCGATCGGCAAGGGCCCCTGGCGCATCGCCGCCGAACATGTGCTGCCCAATATCACCGGCGTACTGATCGTGCAGGGCACCATACAGTTCGCCGTGGCCATCCTGGCCGAGGCCGGCCTCAGCTACCTCGGGCTGGGCGTGCAGCCGCCGAATCCAAGCTGGGGCCGCATGTTGAGCGAGGCCCAGACCTTCATGTTCATCGCCCCCGGCCAGGCGATTTTCCCCGGCATGGCCATCGCGCTGGCGGTGTTGGGCCTCAACCTGCTGGGCGACGGCCTGCGCGATTTGCTGGACCCGCGCCTGCGTGTCTGGCGCATGGGATAACGCACTGCGGCAGGGTCGAGACCCAGCTGTTTAGTATACAAATTGATTTTTATGCTGCACCGCACTATCGTCGCGATCTTTCCCGCTAATGATGGTGCATGATGAGCGTTCAGACTAGGAGCGAAAGCGTTACCGTCCCGGCGATTCGCGCTCGCAAGGGCGGCGAGCCGCTGGTATGCCTGACCGCCTACAGCGCCCCGGTCGCCTCGCTGCTTGATCCCGTCTGCGACCTGCTGCTGGTCGGCGATTCGGTCGGCATGGTGATCTACGGCATGGACAGCACGCTGGGCGTGACCATGGATATGATGGTCGCCCATGGCCGCGCGGTGGCGCATCGCTGTAGCCATGCCTGCGTGGCCGTCGACATGCCGTTCGGATCCTACGAGGAAGGGCCGGAGCAGGCCTTCCGGAATGCAGCCCGCATCATGCGCGAGACCGGCTGCGCCGCGGTCAAGCTGGAAGGCGGCGTCGTACTGGCCGGAACGATCGAATTTCTCGTTAAACGGGGAATTCCGGTGCTCGGCCATGTCGGCCTGATGCCGCAATCGGTGAACGTGGCCGGGGGTTTTTCGGCCCGTGGCCGGAACGAGGCCGAGGCCCGCGCCATTCTCGCCGACGCCCATGCGGTGGCCGATGCCGGGGCCTTCGCCGTCGTTGTCGAGGGAACCGTGGAGCCGCTTGCGCGCGAGATCACAGAGGCAATCGACATACCGACGATCGGGATCGGCGCGTCGCCTGCCTGCGACGGCCAGATCCTGGTGACCGACGACATGGTCGGCCTGTTTTCCGATTTTACGCCGCGCTTCGTGAAGCGATACGCGGATATCGGGCCCGCGCTCGCGGCGGCGGCCGAAGCCTATGCAGGGGACGTGCGCTCGCGGTCGTTCCCCGAGCTC
>DAOVHN010000300.1 GCA_030671915.1 Pseudomonadota bacterium | reverse complement strand
GAGGACGCGGTTGCGCCGGATGCCAAGGAAACCGCGCGGCGGCAGATTCTCGAGGCGCTGGCCGAGGGCGGTTACGGCAAGCGGGAAATCCTGGTGCGGACCAATGGGCTGGACAGCGAATGGGGCCGCGAGGATATCGCCGCCATGGCGAAGTCCGGTGCCGACGCGATCCTGCTGCCCAAGGTCGAGAGCGCGGAGATGATCCGCCAGGCCGAGGAGATCATGGCCGACCATGGCGCGCCGGCCAATCTGGCGATCTGGTGCATGATCGAAACGCCGCTGGGCGTGCTGCATGCCGAGGAAATCGCCTGGGGGTCGCAGCGACTGGGCGGCTTCGTGATGGGCACCTCCGACCTTGCCAAGGATCTGCACTGCCTGCATACGCCCGGCCGTCTGCCCCTCGTAACCAGCCTGTCGCTGTGCATCCTGGCGGCGCGGGCGCATGGGCTGGCGATCCTCGACGGGGTCCATCTGGACCTTTCCGACGACGAGGGATTCGCCGAATCCTGCCGCCAGGGGCTGGAATTCGGCTTCGACGGCAAGACGCTGATCCATCCCAAGACCATCGATAAGGCGAATGAGGTTTTCGCACCCTCGGCCGACGAGATCGCCTGGAGCGAAAAGATCATCGCCGCCCACGGGGAAGCCACGAAGGAGGGCAAGGGCGTGGTGGTGGTGGATGGCAGGCTGGTCGAAAACCTGCACGTGGAGAACGCAAAACGCATCGTCGGGCTGGCCGTGATGATTGGCGAGATGGAAGCGGCGGCGGGGTAAATAGTATGGCAGGATATGCGCTTGTTTGTTGTTTCGACACAGCGCGACCTCGTCCTTCGAGACGGCTGCTGGCGCAGCCTCCTCAGGATGAGGCTCCAACGTTTGTGCCCTGGGCCGTCAGTTGAGGCTGCAGCGTTTATGCCCTCATCCCGAGGAGGGCCTTCAGGCCCGTCTCGAAGGACGAGGCCGCTCGGTATCGGGACAGGAAGGTACATATCAAATGCAAAAAACCAACGCAGGCAATTTCTTCGAGGATTTCACCCTCGGCCACATCATCCACCATGCCACGCCGCGCACGGTGACGGCGGGGGACGTTGCGCTTTACCAGGCGCTGTACGGGCCGCGATTCGCGATCCAGTCCTCCGACGAATTCGCCCGGGCGCTGGGTTTCGAGCGCGCCCCGGTGGACGACCTCACCGCTTTCCATATCGTGTTCGGCAAAACCGTGCCGGATATCTCGCTCAACGCCATCGCCAATCTCGGCTATGCGGACTGCCGCTTTCTCGCGCGCGTCTATCCGGGCGACACGCTGACCGCCAGGTCCGAGGTTATCGGCCTCAGGGAAACCTCCAGCGGCAAGGGCGGCGTTGTCTGGGTGAAGACCGTCGGCATCAACCAGCGCGCGGAGACCGTGGTCTCCTACGTGCGCTGGGTCATGGTGCGCAAGCGCGATGCCGCCATCCCCGCGCGCGGCCCCTCCGTGCCCAACCTGCCGGAAGTGGCGGGCGAGATTCATGTGCCGGACGGTCTCGATTTCTCGCGCTGGGACTTCGACCTTGCCGGCTCGCCGCATCGATGGGGCGCCTACCGGGCCGGCGAGCGGATTGATCATGTGGACGGCATCACCATCGAGGAAGCCGAACATATGATGGCGACCCGCCTGTGGCAGAACACCGCCAGGGTGCATTTCGACCAGCATGCCGCGGAAAAGGGGCGCTTCCGCCGCCGCCTGATCTATGGCGGCCATATCATCAGCCTGGCCCGCGCGCTCGGCTTCAACGGCTTCGCCAATGCCGGGCTGATCGCCGCGATCAACGGCGGCAGCCACGCCAACCCGACCTTCGCCGGCGACACGATTTACGCCTGGTCGGAAGTGCTGGACCGTATCGAAATCCCCGGCCGGGCGGATGTCGGCGCGCTCCGCCTGCGCACGGTCGCCGCCAAGGACCACCCTTGCGCGGATTTCCCATGGAAGGATAGCGAGGGAAAATACGACCCGGCTGTCGTGCTCGACCTTGACTATACGGTGCTGGTTCCGCGCTGAATTTTTTTGCTTTCCCCACTAGCGGGCCGGAGCTGAAACTCTATAAAGGCATGAATCGAAGGAGGCGCCGTCAAGCGGCGCCTCCCGAGCCCGGGGGGCTCTCGGTGCGCATGCGGGTCCGTTTTCCAGTCGATCCCCCGCACAGGGTTGCGGCCGGTAACCCGCCGCTGGACCGTGACGACACCCGGCCGATGGCCGGGGTGTCCCCGAAGTTTCTCCTGCCTCATGCGGCTCGCCGCTGTTCAACCCGGATGCCGGGCGGCGCGATCACCGGTATGCGGCCAGGCGACGACTTCGACGCTACTGCGCACGTTAACCATGATTCCAACTATTTTTGCAAAAGTCGAATCACGTTTTGCCCTTTTCGCAAGTGCAGCATTCCTGAGATGTTTTTTTGCATGTGCGAAGATTGACTTGAACGCGTAACCGGCTAAAGTCTCTGGCGACCGGGCAATCCGGCAGCAATCAGTTCCAGGAAGACAGGAATGGGCACGCGCTCAAGACCGCTTTCACCGCACTTAATGATTTACCGTTTCGAGTGGACCATGCTCTTGTCCATTACCCACCGGATCACCGGCGTGGGGCTGGCCGTGGGTGGCGTCCTGTTGTTCTGGTGGCTGATGGCGCTGGCGATCGGCCCCGCGTATTTCTCGATCGTACAGGCGATCCTGGCACACTGGATTGGCCGGCTCATGTTGCTCGGCTGGACCTGGGCGATGTTTTATCATTTGTGCAACGGCATCCGGCACCTCTGCTGGGACGCCGGATGGGGGTTTGAAATCAACACCGCCCGCAACACCGGGCTGCTCGTTCTGGTGAGCTCGATCCTGCTGACGCTGATCTCCTGGATGGCGGTTTATGCGATGCGGGGGGCCTGACGCGATGAGCCTTCGCAGTCCCCTTGCCCGCGCCCGCGGCCTCGGCGCCGCCCACAACGGAACGCATCACTGGTGGATCCAGCGCCTGAACTCGGTCGCCCTGGCGCCACTGATGCTGTGGCTCGCCTATTCTCTCATGTCGCTGGCGACGGCCGATCACGCAACCGCCTCCGCCTGGCTGCGCGGGCCGATCAATGCGATTCTGATGCTGGCGCTGGTCGCGACCCTGTATCATCACATGCAGCTCGGACTGCAGGTGGTGATCGAGGATTATGTCCACAGCCATGCCCGCAAATTCGTGGCGCAGATATTGGTGAAATACGGAACGGCGTTGCTGGCCATCGGCGCCGCCTTCGCGGTTTTAAAAGTAGCGTTCAGCTAGGCACGGGGAGACTGAACGATGGCCCAGGCCTATCCGATTACCGAACATGTATATGACGTTATCGTCGTTGGCGCCGGCGGCGCGGGCCTGCGCGCCACCTTCGGCATGGCGCAGAAGGGGCTGAAGACCGCCTGCATCACCAAGGTCTTCCCGACCCGCAGCCATACCGTCGCGGCGCAGGGCGGCATTTCGGCGGCGCTGGGCAATATGGGCGAGGATGACTGGCGCTGGCATATGTACGATACCGTCAAGGGGTCGGATTGGCTGGGCGACCAGGATGCGATCGAATATATGTGCCGCGAGGCGGCGCAGGCGGTCATCGAACTGGAACATTACGGCGTGCCCTTCAGCCGCACCGCCGACGGCAGGATTTACCAGCGCGCCTTCGGCGGCATGACCACGCGGTTTGGCGAGGGCACCGCCCAGCGTACCTGCGCGGCGGCCGACCGCACCGGCCATGCGATCCTGCATACGCTCTATCAGCAGTCGCTGCGCCACAACGCTGACTTCTTCGTCGAGTATTTCGCCATCGACCTGATCATGGACGACGAGGGCGCCTGCTGTGGCGTCGTCGCCTGGAACCTGGAGGACGGTTCGATTCACCGTTTCCACGGCAAGACAACGGTGATGGCGACCGGCGGTTACGGGCGCGCCTATTTCTCCTGCACCTCGGCCCACACCTGTACCGGCGACGGCGGCGGCATGGCCCTGCGCGCCGGTCTGCCGATGCAGGACATGGAGTTCGTGCAGTTCCACCCCACCGGCATTTACGGGGCCGGCTGCCTGATCACCGAAGGTGTGCGCGGCGAGGGCGGGTATGTCACAAATTCCGAGGGCGAACGCTTCATGGAACG
>DAOVHN010000261.1 GCA_030671915.1 Pseudomonadota bacterium | reverse complement strand
GGCCGAGGGGCTGCCGATCCTGAAGATCAAGATATACGATATCGGCGGGTTGACGATTTATTCATCCGACCTCGACCAGATTGGCGAGGTCATGGCCGATAACCCCGGTTTCGTGACACTGGCCGGCCGCGGCGAGCCAGGTACCGAACTGTCCTACGGAAAAAGCCTGCAATCCATTGATGGTTACGTGGAGGATCGCGATATCGTGGAGAGCTACTTTCCAATTCGCGACGGCAGTGCCGTGGAAGGAGTGTTCGAGCTCTATATCGACGTGACCAGCCAGATTTCCGAAATTGAACTCGCCTCCCGTACATTGCTGACCGGGTTGCTGGGGCTATTCGCGCTGCTTTATGCGGGCTTGCTGTTCGTGGTGCGCCGGGCCGACCGGATTATCACCGCGCAATATGAAAACATCGAACAGAAGAACGAGTTGCTGACCGAGGAAATTGTCCAAAGAAACATGGTGGAGGCGGCGTTGAGAATCGCGCGCGACGAGGCTGAAGCGGCCTCGCGGGCGAAATCGCGATTCCTCGCCAATATGAGTCATGAATTGCGGACGCCGCTGAACGCGGTCATAGGCTTTTCCGAGGTGATCGCCAACGAAGTGCTGGGCCGCGTCACGCCGGCGCGTTATCGGGAATACGCCGCGGACATCGGCAACTCGGGCCGTCACCTGTTGTCGCTGGTCAGCAATGTACTGGATCTGGCCAAGGTCGAGGCCGGAAAGATGGAACTGCATATCGGCGATTTCGAGATAGGGACTCTCGTCCATGCCGCGGCCCGCACGGTCGAGGTCGAATGCACGGCGAACGGCAACGAAATGGCGGTCGATTGCCCGACAGGTCCAGAACGCATGATCTCGGACGAGGACAAGGTTCTGGGCATATTGATCAATCTGCTGGGCAACGCGGTCAAATTCACCCGTGACGGCCGGATAGAGATTTCGGTCCGGCGGGAACGGACGGATGGCCGTGACTGGACGGTTTTCCGGGTCCGCGACAACGGGGTCGGCATGGAGGGCGCGCATATCGAGGAAATGTTCGGTGAGTTCACCCAGGCCGACAGTTCGGTCACGAAAAATTATGGTGGCAGTGGACTGGGGCTCGCCATCAGCCGCCGGTTCGCCGCTCTGCTGCACGGCGAGCTGGCCGTGGAGAGCGCCCCCGGCCAGGGCGTCACGGCTACCTTGCGCCTGCCCGATCTGGACAGGGACGGGCGCGCCGGCGCGGGCAAGGTATTAACCAACGCCGCCGAGTGACGGGCCGGCCAGACCACTGGTTGCAGCGGCGTAAGCGGCGGTGTATGAAGATTTCCTGGAATGTTGCAGTGCAGCGGGAACAGGTGCCGACTGGACGCAGCTTTACCTGGCCATAACAACACATCCGGGAACAGGGACCGTGTTTTCCAAGATATTAATTGCCAACCGGGGCGAAATCGCCTGCCGCGTCATCCGCACCGCGCGGCGCATGGGCATCGCGACGGTCGCCGTCTATTCCGATGCCGACGCCGGCGCGCTGCATGTGGAGATGGCGGACGAGGCGGTCCGGGTCGGCCCGGCGCCTTCCGCCGAAAGCTATCTGGTTATCGACAATATCATGAAGGCGATCCGCGATACCGGGGCCGAGGCCGTCCATCCCGGCTACGGCTTCCTGTCGGAGAACGCGACCTTTGCCAAGGCGCTGGAGAAGAAGAAAGTTGCCTTCATAGGCCCCGGGATCAAGGCGATCGCGGTGATGGGCGACAAGATCGAGTCCAAGAAGCTGGCCCAGGAAGCCGGGGTCAATACGGTGCCGGGCCATTTGGGTATCCTGAAGGACGGGAAGGAAGCCGTAAAGATCGCCAGGGAAATCGGCTATCCGGTGATGATCAAGGCGTCGGCCGGCGGTGGCGGCAAGGGCATGCGCATAGCGCGCAACGATGCCGAGGCCGAGGAAGGTTTCCGTTCTGCCGTCAGCGAGGCGAAGTCCAGCTTTGCCGACGACCGGGTTTTCGTCGAGAAATATATCGAGGAACCGCGCCATATCGAAATTCAGGTGCTGGCCGACGGGCATGGCAACGTGGTCCATCTGGGCGAGCGCGAATGCTCGATCCAGCGACGGCACCAGAAGGTCATCGAAGAGGCCCCGTCGCCCTTCCTGGACGAGGCGACCCGCGCCGAAATGGGCGCGCAGGCGGTGGTGCTGGCGAAGGCGGTGGATTACCGCTCGGCCGGCACGGTGGAGTTCATCGTCGACCGGGACCGCAAGTTCTATTTCCTGGAAATGAACACTCGCCTGCAGGTCGAACACCCGGTCACCGAATATATCACCGGGCTGGATCTGGTGGAGCAGATGATCCGCGTCGCCGCCGGCGAGAAGCTGTCGTTCGGCCAGAAGGATGTGAAGCTGGAAGGCTGGGCCGTCGAGGCCCGAATCTATGCCGAGGATCCGTTCCGCAATTTCATGCCGTCGATCGGGCGGCTGTCGCGCTACCGGCCGCCGGAAGAAAACGGGGACGTGCGCGTCGATACCGGCGTCTACGAGGGCGGCGAGATCAGCATGTATTACGACCCGATGATCGCCAAGCTGATCGCCGGCGGGCGCACCCGGGACGAGGCGGTTCAGCGCATGCGCGGCGCGCTGGACGCCTATTACATCCGCGGCGTTTCGCACAATATCCCCTTCCTGGCCGCCCTTATGGCGCATCCGCGCTTCGCGGAAGGCCGGCTTTCCACCGGTTTCATCGACGAGGAATATCCGGAAGGCTTCAGGACGCAAGACGCGCTGCATGACGATCCCAGGCTGCTGGTGGCGGTCGCGGCGACCCTGCATCGGGTGGTGGAGCAGCGCGCCGCCGCGATCTCGGGCCAGATGCAAGGGCACGAACGCCATCCGGGCGATGCTTACGTTGCGCTGATGGGAGCCGAGGAATATCCGCTGACCGCGGCGCTGAATGCCCATGGCGCCGATATCGCGATCGGCGACCACACATATGCGGTGCGCGGCGACTGGCGGCCGGGCGAGCCGATGTTCCAGGGCGAGGTAAACGCGCGGCCCGTTTGTATCCAGATCGATCGCGACGGCATTGTATGGCGCCTGACCCATGCGGGCAGCCAGGCCGACATCAAGCTGTTGACGGAACGGGGCGCCGAAATGCATCGAATGATGCCCGAAAAGGCCGCGCCCGACCTGTCGCGCTATCTGCTGTCGCCCATGCCGGGCTTGCTTGTGAAGGTTTCGGTGGAAGCGGGCGAGGAGGTTAAGGCCGGCCAGGAACTGGCGGTGGTCGAGGCGATGAAGATGGAGAATATCCTGCGCGCCGAACGCGACGGGACGGTCGCCGGGATTCATGCCGAGGCCGGCGCCAGCCTCGCGGTCGACGAGAAGATACTGGAGTTCGAAACGGCGGATGGCTAAGGCTAAAACCAAGGCTAAGGATATCGCGGTCAGGGTCGTCATCGAGGGCCGCGTGCAGGGTGTCGGCTTTCGTTGGTGGATCATGGAATGGGCCAACGCGCGCGGCCTGGACGGCTGGGTGCGAAACAGGCACGAGGGCACGGTCGAGGCGCTGTTCCACGGGCCTGAGAGCGTCGTGCGGCATATGGTTGAATTCTGCGCCGAGGGCCCGCCGAACGCGCGCATCCGCGGTGTCCGCGAGTATAAGGACGAACCGCCGGACGATCCCGGTTTCATCGATCGCCCGACGGTCTGACCCGCGGTCCCTGATATTAACCGCTCATACATGTTTTCCGCCGAAAATGGCTGTTTCGACTGGCGGCCGCGTGGGGTGGGGCGTCGGATGCGCCGGCAACGTAAACTGCCGGAGGTAGGAGAGATTGTTCTGGCGTAGCCGCGGCAGGCGGCGATTCGGTAAAAAGATGGGCGGTTATGGCCTGTTCTTCTGGCGCGACCCGTTCTGGGAACCCCGGGTCTGGTTGCGCCGGATGTTCCGTATTGCGTTCATGCTTTTGATTTTGGCGATCACGGTTCCGCCGGCGCTGGTGCTGGTCTATCGCGATTTCGCGCCGCCGGGCACGCTGCTGATGGTCTTTCGCATGTTCGAGGGCGAGGGCATTCGCAAGGAATGGAAGCCGCTGGAGAAAATCTCCCGCCACATGCCCGCCGCGGTGATCGTGATGGAAGACAATCTGTTCTGCGAACATGACGGCTTCGACTGGGCCGCCATTTTCGAGGCCGCCGCCGACCAGGTGCGCGGCGAGGGGGCCTTACGTGGCGGCAGCACGATCAGCCAGCAGACATCCAAGAACGTCTTCCTCTGGCCCGGGCGCACCTTCGTCCGCAAGGGGCTGGAGGTGCCCTTTACCTACATGATCGAATGGGCCTGGGGTAAACGGCGGATCATGGAGGTCTATCTCAACGTCATCGAGTGGGGGCCCGGCATCTATGGCGTCGAGGCGGCCTCGCGCCATTATTTCGGCAAGTCCGCGGGGCGTCTGACGCGGCGCGAGGCGGCACTGCTGGCCGCCATCCTGCCAAACCCGCGACGCTGGTCGGCCTCCAACCCCACCACCCGCATCAAACGCCGCGCCAACCTGGCCCAGGCCCGCATGCGGGACATCGGCCTGCTGGCCGCCTGCGCGCGGTAGGTCGTTCAAGATTGATCGGGGCCGGCAATCGCCGGCAGAGTCTCTTTTGTC
>DAOVHN010000277.1 GCA_030671915.1 Pseudomonadota bacterium | reverse complement strand
AGCGTTCGTAGTGAGTTATCCGACTTTAGGGGGTGTGGTCAGGTGTCATCCAAGACCTGGACTTCAAAATTCGTAATCAGTAGGTCCGCGGTTCAAATCCGCGCGTCGGCACCAGTTTTTCCATAAGGTTGTTCCAGGCGGCGATCGGTCGCCAGTTTTTGCGTCGCGGTGGCGGGCATATTTCCGCCTGCAGTCAGGCCGGTCGCGGGAAAACATCAGGATTTCGACAAAAAACCCGTTCCAATTCCCCGAAAACCGGCGCATATTAGCATTTACTATAAATAAGAATATGTTTCGGGAAGGAATTCTCCTCTCCGTCATGGGGTACAAAACAGGCGGACATATTGCCCTGGCCGCGATGGCCACAGGGCAAAAGGCGTTGAACAAGGGGTGGCGGGGCCTGTTCGCGATACCCTTCCGCGCCTGGTTGTCCTACCTGCTGGCGCGGCGCTGGCTTTTTATCGCAGCCGTGATCGGCGCGATCCTGCTGCATCTTCCTACCCCGGCCGGCCTTACCCACGAAGGCCATATCGTACTCGTCATGTCGGTGGTGGCGACCATCCTGTTCATAACCGAACCCGTACCACTACCAACCGTAGCGCTGTTAATCATCGTCGGCCAGGTGCTGCTGATCGGCCTGGATTCGTCGGACGTGGCGCGCAGCCTGATGAGCGATTCCGTGCTGTTTATCATGGGCTCGCTGATGATCGCGGTGGCCGTGGTCAGGCAGAAGCTGGACAAGCGGCTGGCCTTCCTGATCATCCGCTTTACCGGAACCAAGACGGCCAATGTCTGCATGGGCATATCGCTGGTGTCCGGGGTGCTGGCCTCCTTCATCGGCGAACATACCGTGGCGGCGATGATGCTGCCGGTGGGGGTCACACTGATCCGGCTTACATCCGACGATTCCAGGCAGGTGCGCAGCCTGGCGGCGGTCCTGCTGTTATCCATCAGCTACGGCGCCTCGATCGCCGGCGTGGGCACGCCGTCCGGCGGGGCGCGCAACGCCATCATGATCGGCTATTGGCGCGAGTTCTTCTACGACCCGGCGAACCCGGATACCTGGAAATTCGCCATCGACTATGTGCGCTGGATGGTATTCGCCTATCCGCTGTTTCTGATCCAGGTGCCCTTCGTTACCGCCATCCTGTTCTATACCTTCAAGCCGAAGCAGAAGAATATCGCCCGCGCCGTCGTGCGCCTGCGCGCGCAGCTTGCCGACCAGGGGCCGATGAAGATTTCCGACTGGACCACGATCCTGATCTTTTTCGCGATCCTTTTGAGCTGGATTTTCCTTTCCGACGGTATCGGGCTTGGCACGGTGGCCATCTTCGGCGCCGCCGCCTTCCTGATCTTCGGCCTGGTCGAGTGGGACGAAATCAACAACGGCGTCAACTGGGGCGTTGTGCTGCTCTATGCCGCCGTGATCTCACTCGGCGTGGAGATGAAGGATACCGGGGCGGCGCTGTGGGTCGCCGAGAACTTCCTCGCTTTTCTCAAACCCTTTGGCGGCGACAGTGGCCTTGGCCTGTGGGCGGCGGTCATGGCGCTGACGACGACGGTCACCAACACCATGTCCAACGGCGCCGCCGTGGCGGTGCTGGGGCCGATCGTCCTGAATCTGGCGGTGGCCGCCGGCGAGGATCCGCTGATCCTCGGCTTCCTGACGGCCGTGGCCTCTTCATTCGCTTATTTGACGGTTGTCGGTACGCCGGCCTGTACTATCGTTTATTCGTCGGGGTATCTGCGGACGACGGATTTTTTGAAAGCAGGCTGGAAATTGGTGATCGTTTCGACCATTCTTACATTAATCGCAGCATCGGCCTATTGGCCGCTGATTGAATGATTAAAAGCGCTGGGGGGCGCCCTGGGAATGGAACGTGCCGACGAAAGACGGTTCAGGATACTTGTCTGTATTGACGGTTCCGACGAATCCTATCGCGGCCTGCGCTATGCGGCGCGCCTGGGCGGCGGCGTCGATGCCGATATTTGCCTGCTTTATGTGAGGCCGGTAGACCAGGGACTCCGGTCCGGCGGGCTGCAGGCACGGGTGGTGCGCGAGAACCTTCTGGAATGGGGCTTGGAGCTTCCGGGCACCAAGCATCTGATGAAGGGCAAGGAAATCCTTACCGAACTCGGCCTGATGAGCGACGAATGGGGCCAGAAAATGGTCCATGTCGACAAGCTGGGCGACCCGTTGGGCGACAACTCCATCGAATTCAGCAGCGAAAACGGCAAGAAGGTCACCCTCAAGCTGGAGGTCGCGCCGGATATCGTCGGTGGCATCCTTGAGGAATGTGAGGCGGGCGAATACGATCTGCTGATCATTGGCGCGTCCGAGCGCTGGCTTTCCCGCTCCTACAAGACCTTCTGGGACCCGGCGGTCGCGCAGAAGGTGGTGACGCGGGCACATTGTTCGGTGATCGTGGCCCGCGAGCTTGAGTCCGGTCACGGCCACCTGATCTGCACGGACGGCACCGAGAATGCCATCGACGTCGCCCGCAAGGATGCAATCCTGGCGGCCCGCTGCAATTGTCCGATCTCTCT
This sequence comes from Pseudomonadota bacterium, assembly GCA_030671915.1. Taxonomy (GTDB): domain Bacteria; phylum Pseudomonadota; class Alphaproteobacteria; order UBA8366; family JADFVY01; genus JADFVY01. The sequence goes on along the minus strand of DAOVHN010000277.1, from coordinate 1,895 downwards.
TATCACGGTGGTCCCGAAAGGCGTGGAGGAGGCCGAGGCGGCGGATATCCTGTCGCGGACCAGATCCGCGATCGAGGAAGAGGGGCTGGAGGTTGTCGAGAGTCTGCTCAGAATAGGCGACCCTGTCGAGGAAATCGCGAAAAAGGGCGCCGATTATTCGGTGATCGTCATCGGCCGGTCGAAAAAGCGGCGCAGATGGTGGCTGTTTGAAACCGATATCTCGGACCAGATCCTGGAGCGCGCCAGCAATTCGGTCATGATCGTCCGCTGACCCGGTTGCGTTATCCCGGCAAGGGCATCGTGTAGAGCCTTCCGAAATCAGGCTGCGCATCGTCGATACCGGCGAGCCGCAGGCAGTGCCAGGCCATGGCGTGGTTGCTGGAGGTCACGGGCTTGCCGATTTTCTCCTCCACTTCCCTGGCAGCGGCGCCCAGACGGATGCTGGTGCAGGAAACGAACACCGCATCGACGCCGTCCATCGCGCCCAGCTCCGCGGCGGCGAGGCTGATCGACTCCTGGTCGATACGCGCCGCCACGTTGTCGTCTTCCTCGTTGAAGGACCCGAAGACCGGGACATTGTACCCGGCGCCTTCGATGTAGCTGCGGACCCGCTGGTTCACATCGTCGCGATAGGGCGTTAATACTGCAATATTGCGCGCGCCGAACGCGTCGAATGCGGCGAATGCGGCGGTAATCGGCGTGGTGCAGACGACGCCGGGGCGTGCCTCGTGGATGCGGTCGAAGACGGTCTGCTCCCCCAGCACCATGCTGGCCGAGGTGCAGCCATAGGCCACGACATCGAGAGGCATGCCCGGCAGAATCAGGTCGGCGGTGGGCGCGATGCGCGTCTCCATGTCGGCCAGGGTTTCCGGCGTGATTTGCGGATCGTTACGGATTCTCGCCTCGTAGAAAGCCACGCCGGGCAGCGCCAATAATTGCCGGAATTCATGTTCGATGGTGTGATCGCTGGCCAACACGATGACGCCGATCGCCGCGCGTTGGGCGATTCCCCCGTCGGTCTTGAAGGGAATATGCGTCCGGTTAACGAAACCGGTTTCCGCGCCGGCGGCTGCACTCGCGGCTTTTGCCATGGTCGAACCCTTTCCTCAACGCAGTGTCATGCCATCCAGCGGCAGTTCCGGCGCATGCCCTTCGATCAGGTCGCCGACGATCGCCGCCGTGCCGCAGGCCATGGTCCAGCCCATATGGCCGTGGCCGGTATTGTAGCAAAGATTCCGGTGCCGTCCGAATCCCAGGATCGGTGTCCCCTCGGGCGTCATCGGGCGCAGCCCGGCCCAGTATTCCAGCCGGTCGTAGTCGCCGCCGTCGGGGAACAAATCCTTCACTGAACTCAGCATCTTCGTGAAGTCCGACGGCCGGTGGCTGGTGCTGTATCCCGCGAATTCCGCCGTCGCGGTGATGCGCATGCGGTCGCCCATCCGGCAATAGGCAACGAGATTGTCCTCGTCAACGCCGCCGATGGTCGGCGCGATATTGTTTTGCCCGACCGGCAGGGTTACCGAGTAGCCCTTCACCGGATAGATCGGCAGGCTGACCCCAAGCGAGCGAACCGCATGCGGGCTGTAGCATCCAAGCGACAGGACATACATGTCCGCCCGCATGTCGCCCCGGCTGGTCGCCACCCGCTCGATCCGGTCGCCGTCGCCGACGATCGCCTCGACCGACGTATCGAAATGGAATTCCGCGCCCCGCGCCTGGCAGAATTCGGCCAGATTGGCGCTGAACAGGCTGGCATCGCCGCTTTCGTCTGTGGGGCAGTAGATCCCGCCAGCGATCTTGTCGCGCGCCGCGACGAGCGACGGGTCGATTTCGGCGATACGGTCGGGGTCGACGATCTCCTGCTCCTGCCCGTCCTCGGCCAGGATGCGCATATT
>DAOVHN010000703.1 GCA_030671915.1 Pseudomonadota bacterium | reverse complement strand
GTGGGGTACGCCGATGGCGTCGGCGATGCCGCGGAAATGCTCGATCACCTGGGTCGCCATGCGGATATTGACCACGTCGTTCTCGTCGGTCCAGGCCAGGCCCACTTCGGGCTCCAGGAAGGCATGCTCCTGGAACGGCGTCCGGAAAGTGTTCTCGACGACGACATCCGCCGCCGCCAGCGCGGCCTTCGCGTCGCCCTTTTTGATCCTGTGCTCGGCGACGACATTGCCGGTGCCCTGCACGATGGGCGCGCCCGGCTTCAACGCCTCGTCCGGGTCGTAGACGCCGGGGATCGGTTCAAGCTCGAACGCGACCAGCGCGGCCGCCTGCTCGGCGATATCCCTGGTCTCGGCGGCGATCAGGGCCAGCGGCTCGCCGTAATAGCGCACGCGCTCCTTCACGAGGATCTGCTGGTCGGTATCCATGCGCTTCTGGCCGGTCTGGCCGGGAATGTCGGTCGCCGCCATGCGGTCGGGCAGGTCCGTGGCGATCAGTATGCAGGCCACGCCCGCCAGCGCGCGCGCCTTCGATACGTCCAGGCTCATTAGTTTCGCGCTCGCCAGATCGGCGCGCACCACCTTGGCATGCAGCATGCCGGGCATGACGTAATCGCCGGCATAGGGCGTCTTGCCCGACGCCTTGCCGGCCGCATCGGTGCGCGGCAGGGGCTTTCCGACCTGGCTGAATTTTACGTTCGACGCCGGCTGCGCGGTCACATCGATATCGCTCATGATTTGCCTCCCGCGCTACGCATCTCGGCGGCGGCCTGTTCCACAGCCTCGAAAATCTTGGTGTAGCCGGTGCAGCGGCAGAGGTTGCCGCTAAGCCCAATGCGGATATCCTCTTCCGAGGGCTCGGGGTTGCGGTCGATCATCGATTTCGCCGCCATGATCATGCCCGGCGTGCAATAGCCGCACTGGATGCCGCCGCCGTCCGTAAAAGTCTTCTGCAGGGGATGCGGAGCGTCGCGCTCGCCCAGGCCAGCGATGGTGGTGATCTCCCGCCCCTCGACCATCCAGGCCAGGGTCAGGCAGCTATCCACGGCCAGGCCGTCGACCAGCACGGCACAGGCCCCGCAATCGCCCTTCTCGCAGCCGCACTTGACCTCGACATGGCCGAGATCGCGCAGCGCCTCCAGCAGGGTGCGGTGCGGGGGCAAGCTGGCCTGTTCCTCGCGGCCGTTGATATTGAGGGCAATGGTTTTTTCCCTGGACATGATCTCTATCCTTTCCGAAGAGCCTGGGAAACCAGGCGCCGGGTCAACGCTTCGACAGTGTGGCGGCGATAGTCGGCGGAGGCCCGTATATCGTCCACGGGGCTGCATTCGCCGGCGGCGCGTGATGCGGCCTCGGCGATCAGCTCGGGGGTGAGCGCGTTGCCTTCCAGCAGCGCCTCGGCCTGTTTCGCGCGCAGCACCACCGGCGCAACCGCGCCCAACGCGATGCGCGCCATCCCGCATTTGCCGTCCTCGACGGCGATGGTCACGGCCACCCCGGTGATCGTGATGGCATCCCCCTTGCGGCGCGCCAGCTTGTAGAAGCTGTTGACGGCGTTATCGGGCAGGCGCGGCCAGGAGATTTTCGCGATCAACTCGTCCGGGCGTCGCGCATCCTGCTTGTAGCCCAGGAAATATTCGTCCAGCGCCACCGTCCGCGCGCCCGACTTCGAGACCAGCGTCAGCTCGGCGTCCAGCGACATCAGCGGCGGCACCAGATCGGCGGCCGGCGAGCCACAGGCGACATTGCCGCCGACGGTGGCGGTATTGCGCACCATCT
>DAOVHN010000155.1 GCA_030671915.1 Pseudomonadota bacterium | reverse complement strand
TGGCCGGCTCCGATGCGGTGTACGATGCCGCCTTCCGGCGTGCCGGCATGCTGCGGGTGACCGACATGGCGGAACTGTTCGACGCGGTTGAGACCCTGTCGCGGGCGCCGCGTATCGGCGGCGAAAGGCTGGCGATTATCACCAATGGCGGCGGCATGGGCGTGCTGGCGACCGATGGGCTGATCGACGAGGGCGGGACCCTGGCGGCATTATCGGACGAAACCATTGCCCGGTTGGGCGCGGCCCTGCCGCCCACCTGGAGCCGCGGCAACCCGGTCGATATCATCGGCGACGCGCCGGCCGAGCGGTATAAGGCGGGGATGGAGGCGCTGCTCGCCGATCCCGGGATTGATGCGATCCTGGTGCTGAACACGCCGACCGCCGTGGCCGACAGCCTGGTTGCCGCCGAGGCGGTGATCGCGACGCTAGGCAAGCGTCATCTGCCCGTGCTGGCCTGCTGGCTCGGCGCCGAATCGGCTGCCGCGCGCAACCTGTTTGCCACGCGCGGCGTGCCCACCTATGACACACCGGGCGAAGCCGTGCGGTCCCTCATGCATATGGTCCGCTACCGCCGGAACCAGAAGCTATTGATGCAGGTCCCGTCATCGGTGCCGCATGATTTCGAACCGGATACGCAAGCCGTCCGCGCGATGGTCGATACCGCGCTTGCCGCCGGGCGCGACTGGCTGACCGAGCCGGAGGCCAAATCCGTGCTGCGCGCCTACGGCGTGCCGGTGGCCGAAACGGCGATCGCCGCGACGCCGGAAGCAGCGGCGAAGGCGGCGGCGGATATGCCGGGCCCCTATGTGGTCAAGATCCTGGCGCGGGACATCGTCCATAAAAGCGATATTGGCGGCGTGGCCCTGGATCTCGATACGCCGGAGGCCGTGGCCACCGCGACCCGAACCATCCTTGCCCGCGCCAGGGAACGCGCCCCCGATGCCGTGGTCGAGGGGGTGGCGGTGCAGCAGATGGTGCGCCGCCCGGCGGCTTACGAGCTGATCGTCGGGGTCAGCGAAGACCCGCAGTTCGGTCCCGTCCTGTTGTTTGGCCATGGCGGGCATGCCGTCGAGGAGATCGACGACACGGCGATGGCCCTGCCGCCGCTGAATACCCTGCTGGCGCGTTCGCTGATCGAACGCACGCGGATCTATCGTTTGCTGCGGGGTTATCGCGATCGCCCGCCGGCGGCGCTCGACACCATAGTGCTGACGCTGATCCAGGTGGCTCAACTCGTCACCGATTTCGCCGAAATTGCCGAACTCGACATCAACCCGCTGCTCGCCGACGCGGACGGGGTCATCGCGCTTGACGCCCGCATCCGCATCGCCGCGGCGCAGGGTCCGGCCCAGGCCCGGCTTGCCATTCGCCCCTACCCGCGCGAGATGGAAGGCCATGTCCATCTGCGCGACGGCAGCGAAATCGCGATCCGGCCGATCCAGCCGGAGGATGCGCCCGCGCTGCATGAGATGGTATCGCGCGCCGCCGCCGAGGATTTGCGCCTGCGCTTTTTCCAGCCGATGCGCAGGCTTCCCGAACAGCTCGCCGCGCGGCTGACGCAGATCGATTACGACCGGGAAATGGCGTTCGTCTCGCTCGACCCCGCCGATGGCGCCATTACCGGCGTCGGCCGGCTGATGGCCGGCCCCGACCTGCGCGAGGCGGAATATGCGATCATCGTGCGCACCGACTGGAAAGGCAGGGGGCTGGGCTACGCGCTGATGAACCGCATCATCGCCTTCGCCGAGGAGCGCGGCATCCAGACTATCTACGGTGAGGTCCTGCGCGAAAACGAGCCGATGCTGCGTATGGCGAAGGATCTCGGTTTCAGGGCATCGCCGGCCCCCGGCGAACCGGGTGTCATCGAGGTCCGCCGAGACATGTAGCCACGCCGCGGGCGTGTCAGGCCGCCCTCTTCTTCATGAAGCGTTCCACCAGCACTTCGGCGATTTGCACGGTGTTCAGCGCGGCGCCCTTGCGCAAATTGTCGGCGACGATCCAGATATTCAGGCCGTTTTCGACGGTCGGGTCCTCGCGGATGCGGCTGACATAGACCGGGTCTTCGCCGGCGCATTCCTCGGGCGTGACGTAGCCTTCGTCGTGGCGGTGATCGATCACGGTAATGCCAGGCGCTTTTTTCAGGGCCTCGCGGGCCTCTTCCGCCGAGACCGGCCGCTCGAACTCGATATTCACCGCCTCGGCATGGCCGATGAAGACCGGCACGCGCACGCAGGTCGCCGTCACCTTGATCTTCGGGTCGAGAATCTTCTTGGTCTCGACCACCATCTTCCATTCCTCCTTGGTCGAGCCGTCATCCATGAAGACGTCGATATGGGGAATGACGTTGAAGGCGATCTGTTTGGTAAATTTGTGCTTCTCGACGGGGTCGTTCACATAGATCGCGCGGGTCTGGTTGAACAGCTCGTCCATCGCCTCCCTGCCGCCGCCCGACACCGACTGGTAGGTAGCGACGACGACGCGCTTGATGCCCGCCAGGTCGTGCAGCGGCTTCAGCGCCGTGACCATCTGGATGGTGGAGCAGTTCGGGTTGGCGATGATGCCTTTCTTGGTGAAACCGGCGATGGCGTCGGGATTGACTTCGGGCACCACCAGCGGCACATCCGGGTCCATGCGGTAATGCGAGGTGTTGTCGATCACCACGGCGCCGGCCTTGGCGGCCTTCGGGCTGTATTCGGCCGAAACCTTCGCGCCGGGCGAGGACAAAACGATATCGGTGCCCTTGAAGTCGAAGGCGGCGAGGTCCTGGACCTTCAGCACCTCGTCCTCGCCATAGGACACTTCCCTGCCGATGGAGCGTTCGCTGGCCAGCGCCACCACCTCGTCCGCCGGAAATTCACGCTCGGCCATGATCTGCAGGAGCCCCTGCCCCACATTTCCCGTCGCGCCGACAACAGCAACCTTGTAACCCATGAATCTGTATCCCTATTGGAAATTGGCGCCGATGTAGCGCCTTATGCCTCCTGCCGCAAGCCCCTGGATGCCGCGGGACAAAAGAAAAGGCCGCTCAAAGAGCGGCCCGGTGAAATTCCGTGACTGTTGTTACAGCCGTCAACCGCCACCCTGCTCCTGCAGGATCGGTTTGGTGGTCGTGGTGTCGGTTGCGACGGTGCTTGTGTCGTCCGCCGTGGCCACGTCTAGGTCATGCCCGCAATCCGCCTGCGCGGCGGCCGCGAAACCGATCAAACCCAATGCGGCAACGAAAGTCGTGAAAATTTTGCGCATTTCTCTTGCTCCCTCTCGGGTCATGAGTATTAAGAATACGTCGTTTGGCGAGGTCGGTCAAGGCGACCGCAACCAGTCACATTAAACCATGCCATGATGGCCGGGAATGAAGGTGCGAATAAGGCGGGATCCGGATGATCGTGACAACTATTGAGGGCGACCTGCTGGATCAGGATGTGCGGGCCATCGTCAGCGTTTGAAACCGCGACATCGTCCCCTGGTGTATTACGCTGTTTCGAAAAGTGAAACGGCCGGCTCCCGGGAGCCGACCGTGTTCTCGATCCATTTTGAAACCTGTCCTACATCATGGGCGTGCCGTTGAGGAAGTACTGGAAGAGCAGGAAAGGCCAAATGAGAGCAAAGCCAAACCCTTCCGCGGACTTATGCATCACCCAGTCCCAATCTCCCCAGTTCGACGACAGATAGATAATGAAATAGACGCCGAACCCGAGCAGATATGCTGCGGCCCCTGTCATCATGGTCACTTTGGTCATGATGCAATCTCCTTTCGCAGGAAATACAGGGTTAGTTTCGAGTTACATAAGCGATTCTGTACGCAACTTGTTAAAATAATCTTAACCAGCCATGCACGGAATTCGCTGAAATTGGCTGAAAACCGGGAAATAACACCAATCCCGGTCACGCCGCCAGCTTGTCCAGCTCCGCCAGCACCGCATCGCACATCTGGCTGCAGGAGACCGCCTTCATGCCGGGGCCCACGATGTCGGCGGTGCGAATGCCCGCGGCCAGTACGTTCTGGACCGCCTTTTCCACCAGATCGGCGTCCTCGCTCAGCCCGAAGGAGTATCGCAACATCATGGCGTAGCTGAGAATCGTGGCCAGCGGATTGGCCTTGTCCTGGCCGGCGATGTCGGGGGCGCTGCCATGGACCGGCTCGTACAGCGCGCGCCGCCGCCCGGTCTCGTCTTCCGCGCCCAGAGAGGCCGACGGCAGCATGCCCAGCGACCCGGTCAGCATCGCCGCGCAATCCGACAGGATGTCGCCGAACAGGTTGTCGGTGACGATGACGTCGAACTGCTTCGGCCAGCGCACCAGTTGCATGGCGCAGTTGTCGGCATACATGTGGTGGAGTTCGATGTCGCTAAACTTCTCGGCATGCAGTTTCGTCACGACCTCGCGCCAAAAGACGCCGGTTTCCATGACATTCGCCTTCTCCACCGAATGGACCTTGTTGCCGCGCCTGGCCGCCATGTCGAAGGCGACCGCGGCGACGCGCTGGATCTCGTTTTCGGTGTAGGTCTGGGTGTCGATGGCGCGCCGTGTGCCGTCGGCCAGCACCTCCACGCCCCTCGGCTCGCCGAAATAGACGCCGGCGGTCAGCTCTCGGAGGATCAGGACATCCAACCCTTCAACGACCTCGCGCTTCAGGGTCGAGGCGTCGACCAGCGCGTCGAAGACCAGCGCCGGGCGCAGATTGGCGAACAGGTCCATCTCCTTGCGCAGCTTCAGCAGCCCGGCCTCTGGCCGCTTGTCGCGCGGGACATTGTCGTATTGCGGGCCGCCCACGGCGCCCAGCAGCACCGCGTCGGCGTCCATCGCCTCCGACAGCGCCTCGTCGCTCAGCGGCGTTCCTTGCGCGTCGTAGGCGGCACCGCCGACGGGTTGTTCCAGGATGTCGAAACCGACGGCGCGGCGCCTGTCGAACCAGTCCACTATGCGCCGAACCTGGGTCATCACTTCCACGCCGATGCCGTCACCGGGCAGGATAAGCAGGGTCTTGTTGGCGGCCATGCCCTATCAACCTTTCAGTTTTTCGTTTTACAACCGTCTTCCGTTTTTCCGGCTTGGCAGTGATCAGGCGCAAGCCGGAAACACCCAAACTACAACCAGGGCTGCGTGTCTTTGCGCTTGGCCTCGAAGCTGTCGATCTTGTCTTGCTTCTGAAGCGTCAGGCCGATGTCGTCCAGCCCGTTCAGCAGGCAGTGCTTGCGGAAGGAATCCACCTCGAAATGAATTTTCTCGCCGTCCGGGCGGGTGATTTCTTGCGCCTCCAGGTCGACTGTCATCGTGGCGTTGGCGCCCTTGGCGGCGTCCTCCATCAACCTGTCCACCTGCTCCTGCGGCAGTTTGATCGGCACGATGCCGTTCTTGAAGCAGTTATTATAGAAGATATCCGCGAAGTCCGGCGCAATGATGCAGCGGATACCGAAATCCAGCAGCGCCCAGGGTGCGTGTTCGCGCGACGACCCGCAGCCGAAATTATCGCCCGCAACCAGAATTTTTGCATTCCGGTAAGGCGGCTGATCCAGCACGAAATTCTTCGAGCTCCCGTCCTCGTTCCAGCGCATCTCGGAAAACAGGCCGTCCTTCAGTCCGGTGCGCTTGATCGTCTTCAGAAACTGCTTGGGGATGATCATGTCGGTATCGACATTGACCATGTTCAGGGGCGCGGCGACCCCGGTCAGCGTGGTGAATTTTTCCATGGGCTTTTCTTCCTGCTCCCTCAATCCAGCTCGCGCACGTCGGTCAGGCGGCCGGTGACCGCCGCCGCCACCGCCATGGCGGGGCTTACCAGATGGGTGCGTCCGCCGCGGCCCTGGCGGCCCTCGAAATTGCGGTTCGAGGTCGAGGCGCAACGCTGGCCCGGCTCCAGGCGGTCGGTATTCATCGCCAGACACATGGAACAGCCCGGATTACGCCATTCGAAACCGGCCCCGATGAAGATTTTGTCCAGGCCTTCCTGTTCCGCCTGCTCCTTGACCAGACCCGAACCCGGAACGATCAGGGCGCGCACGCCATTGGCAACCTTGCGGCCCTTGGCGACGGCGGCGGCCGCGCGCAAATCCTCGATTCGGCCGTTGGTGCAGGAACCGACGAACACCGTGTCGATCTCGATATCGGTGACCTTCATGCCTGCCGTAAGGCCCATATAGTCCAGCTTGCGCTGGACGGCGGCGCGGCGGCCCTCGTCCCTGGCGTCGGCCGGGTCGGGTACGACGCCGTCGATCCGCACCACATCCTCGGGGCTGGTGCCCCAGGTGATCTCGGGGATCAGCGTGGCGGCGTCGAGCGTCA
>DAOVHN010000787.1 GCA_030671915.1 Pseudomonadota bacterium | reverse complement strand
GAGGATTTTGCGCTGGGCAATGCCGGGGCCGGCATGGGCGCGACGGCCGGCGCGTTGAAAGGCGGGCTTGGCAGCGTCTCGGCCAAGGGCGACGACGGGCTGATCGTCGGCGCGCTGGCGGCGGCGAACCCGGTGGGCTCGGTCGTCATGCCGGGCCAGTCCACCCTGTGGGCCTGGATGCTGGAACAGGACGGCGAACTGGGCGGCCAAAAACCGCCCGACAGCCCGGTTTCTCTTGCGCCGGACCTGCCTGACATGCTGCGGGCCGCCGCCAACACCACCCTCGTCGTGGTGGCGGTCAGCGCGCCCCTGACCCGGCCCCAGGCGCAGCGCGTGGCGATCATGGCCCAGGACGGCATCGCCCGCGCCGTGCGCCCGGCCCACACGCCCTATGACGGGGATACGGTGTTCGTGCTGTCCACCGGCGAAGGCCATCCGCCCGGCCCGGCGGAAGTGGCCCGCATCGGCGCCATCGCCGCCGACTGCACGGCCCGCGCCATCGCCCGCGGGGTCTACGAGGCGGAAAGCGCCGGCGGGAAACATTCCTGGCGCGAAGTGTATCGGTGAATAGCCTCCCCGGAATGTTGCCGCTGTCGGCGGGCCTACGAAGGGGGATATGGGGATGGGGGAGATAGGGGGATAAGAAAGAAGGCGGCCTCTGGCCGCGAAAAAACCTTATCTCCATATCCCCCTTATCCCCCTATCCCCCTTGGTACGATTTGAAAAGCCGCACGATGACCGGGAGGACCCACCCACCCCGGCAATTGCCGCGCGCACCGGGGGTTGCTATGCTCGCGTCAATCAACCAAGCAAGCAAACAGGGAGACCGTCATGCGCAAGTTACTGATCGCCCTTGCGGCGCTGGCGATGATTCCGGCCGCCGCCCAGGCCGCGAAAGACAGCCTGGTGCTCGGCATGCCGCTGGAGCCGCCGCATCTCGACCCGACCGCCGGCGCGGCGGCCGCGATCGACGAGGTCGTCTACGCCAACCTCTTCGAGGGGCTGACCCGCATCGACGAGAACGGCGCGGTGCAGCCGGGCCTGGCCTCGGACTGGACGATTTCGGACGACGGCCTGACCTATACCTTCAAGCTGCGCCGAGGCGTGAAATTCCATGACGGCAGCGCGATGGACTCAGCGGACGTCAAATTCTCGCTCGACCGCGCCCGCGCCGCGGATTCCACCAACGCCCAGAAGGCCCTGTTCGAAGCCATCGCCTCGGTGGAAACCCCCGACGCCGGCACCGTCGTGGTCAAACTCAGCCGCCCCGAGGGCCTGTTCCTGTGGAACATGGGCTGGGGCGACGCCATCGTCGTGGCGCCCGAATCCGCCGTCACCAACAAGGCCAGCCCGGTCGGCACCGGCCCCTTCAAATTCGTCGCCTGGAAGAAGGCCGACAGCGTGAAACTGGCCGCCTGGGACGGATACTGGGGCGCGCAACCGGCGCTCAAATCGGTGACCTTCCGGTTCGTCTCCGACCCCTCGGCCCAGGTCGCGGGCCTGATGGCCGGCGATAT
>DAOVHN010000444.1 GCA_030671915.1 Pseudomonadota bacterium | reverse complement strand
GGATACCGCGTTCTCGCGGGCGGGCGAGGCGCATAACCTGGATCCGACCCTGGTGCCGGCCACGCTCACGCTGGCGCGGCTGTATAAGGCCCGCGACCGCGCGGGCAAGGCCGAGAGGCTGATCGAGGAAGCCTGGGCGCGGGCGCCGAATCCGGAACTGGCCGCTATGTACGGGGAAGTCATCTCCGATAACGACCCGCTGGCCCGGGTCAAAAAATTTCAGCGGCTCTTCAGTTTCCGGCCCGATCACCCCGAAAGCCATATTGCGCTTGCCGAAGTCTCCCTGGCCGCCCGCCTTTGGGGAGAGGCGCGCAAACACCTGAAGGCGGCTGCCGGAGCATCGCCGACAGCCAGGGTATGCCGCCTGATGGCGGAGATCGACGAAAACGAGAACGGCGACATGGAATCGTCGCGCAGATGGCTCGCCCAGGCGACGACCGCCGCACCGGACGAGGCGTGGGTGTGCAACGATTGCGGCGCGGTCGCGGGCACCTGGACGGCGCTGTGCGGCAATTGCAACTCGTTCGGGTCCCTGGCCTGGCAGGCGCCGCCACGCGCCGTCAGGCTGGCGGCGCCCGTGACGGCAGCCAGATCCAGATCAGCGGCGCTACCGGCAAAACCGAAATCCGGTACGCCGGCCCGGGCCGGGAAGGGGACCGGATAGAGTCCGCGCCGGGACTGGCCGAACGGGGGCCCTATCGGGTATACTGGTAAAAACCAGGAGGGCCATATTGCCGGTCGCTGAAGCCACATCGAAAAAGGACGCCCTCCGGCATACCAGGTTTTTTGCCGGCGCCACGGAAACCGTGCTGGAGCAGTTTGCCAATGCCGGCGTGCTGGAAACCCTGCCGGCCGGCCGGATCGTGCTGCAAAAGGATATGCCCGGTCGTTCGTTCTATATCATCGTCGAGGGCCGGGCCGAGGTTCATGACGGCGAACTGACCTTGGCGATTCTTAACCCCCACGACACCTTCGGCGAACTGTCGACCCTGGAAGACGGCCTGTGCAGCGCGTCGGTGACAGCCGAAACCGAATTGCAGATTCTACGGCTGGACCGCGATTTGATATTGCGGATCATGTCGAGACACGCCGGCGCCAACGCGCTTATCCTGCAGAGCCTTTGCCGCGTGCTGCGGGAACGGTCCGAACAGTTTACCAGGGGCGCACACCAACGCAGGACGCTGGAGCGCGAACTCGAGATCGGCCGGAAGATCCAGGCCGGGTTCCTGCCATCCACCCTGCCGGTTGAGGAAGGCTGGGAAATCGGCGCCTTTTTCCGCGCCGCGCGGGAAGTTGCGGGCGATTTCTACGATGCGTTCCGGGTCGAAAATACCGGCAGGATCGCGCTGGTAATCGGCGACGTCTGCGACAAAGGCGTGGGCGCCGCCTTGTTCATGACCCTGTTTCGCAGCCTGCTGCGCGCCGCCGTCTCATCGGAGGAGTTCGCCGCGGATGCCAAGGCGTCTGCCGGCGCGCAGGAAGACCACGCGGCGGCGCTGCTCAGGAACAGCGTTCAGTTCGCAAACAACTATGTTGCCAGAACTCATGGCGAGACCAGCATGTTCGCGACCGTATTCTTCGCGCTGCTGGATCCGCAAACCGGCCATCTGTTTTATGTCAATGGCGGCCATGAGGAACCGATCGTCGTATCCAACGGCGCCGTAAAGACGGCGCTGCAGAATACCGGGCCGGCGCTGGGCCTGTTCCCCGGGGTTCCCTTCGAAGTCGGCGAAGCCCGGCTCGAACCCGGCCATACGCTGTTCGCCTATACTGACGGCGCCACCGATGCGGCGAATCCCAAGGGCGAACCCTTCACCAAGGCGAACCTCTACAGGCATGTGGTGAACAGCGGGTTGTCGGCGGATGGGCTGGTGGCGAGCGCTGCGGCGGCCGTCGATCGTCATGCGGCCGGCGCGCCGCAATTCGACGACGTTACGCTGCTTGCGCTTACCCGCAAGTCCGCGACCGATTGACCAGAGGCTCTTGTGCCTTGATCCACACGGAACTTTAGGGCAATCTAATAAAACAGGAAAACAGTGGATACCCGGCCGATTTCGGGGGCAACACGGATTTATCAGGGAGGCTGATAGCCAATGGGTTCTGTAATGAACATTACCGTTTCCACCATGATGGGGAAGGCGCCGGTTACTGTTATTCAAATAAATGGACATGTCGACGCCGCCAACGTCAGCGAAGTGGAAGACAACGCGACGGAAGCCATTAATTCGGGGGCAACCAATCTGCTTCTTGATATGGGCAAGGTCAGCTTCATGTCCAGCGCCGGCTTTCGCTCGCTTCACAAGATATATCAGGCGCTGCACCCTGAGGGCGGGTCCGGCCATCTGAAAATCCTTAACCCTTCCGATGAGATCGGCCGGCTGGTGAAAACGCTCGGCTTCGACAATTTTGTCGCCATAGTGTCAGGCGATATGCAGCAGGCCGTCGATTCCTTCTGAGCGAGTCCACGGGGCTGACTTGGCAAAAAGTTTTCGGCTGGAATTCAGGGCCCGACTGGACAATCTGGCGGAGATACGCGACTTCGTCGGTGTTTCTGCGCTTGAGCTTGGCCTGGATGGGCCGGCTGTCGAGGATATCAAGGTCTGTGTCGACGAGGCTGCCACGAATATCGTCAAGCATGGCTATGGCAACCAAGAGGGTGGGCTGTCAGTGGAGGTTTCCCGAGAGGCCGGCGAGATCGTGATAAAAATCATCGATCAGGCACCCCCCTTCGATCCGGAATCGGCGCCCAGGCCTGATCTTGGCCTGCCGTTGCACGACCGGGCGATCGGCGGCATGGGGGTGCATTTGATCAGGACCCTGACCGACGGGCTGTCCCACACCGCCGGCCCTGAAGGCGGCAACGAACTGGTGCTTCGCAAGAAGGTGGCCGACGCCGGGAAATCCTGAAATACGCCTAACCAACCCTTGCGCTCCGCCGTGCAAGGCCTTATGTTCCCGGCGCTTCGTGCCGACGTAGCTCAGTGGTAGAGCAACTGATTCGTAATCAGTAGGTCCGCGGTTCAAGTCCGCGCGTCGGCACCATTTCCCCAAAATGATTGGTCCAGGAGGCGATCTGCCGCCATTTTTGCGGCGGGGCGGCGGGCATGTTTG
>DAOVHN010000642.1 GCA_030671915.1 Pseudomonadota bacterium | reverse complement strand
CTCGCGCCCTCGCGCGCGGCCAGCCACCAGGCGCTCGTATTGTCGGCCAGCACCAGGTTGAAGGGGCGGTAAGCGCCGGGGTCGAGGTCGGCCAGCGCCACCGCGGCTGCGCCCGCATCCGCATGGTCCAGCGCGTCGAGCACCAGCTCGCCGCGCGTGCGCTTGCCCGGCGCCGGGCCCAGCGTGCCGGGGCGGTTCAGGATCGCGGCGACGACACCGTGATCGTTGCGGGCCAGCCAGCTTCCCCCCGATTCGAGGTCGATGCCGCCCACCACCTCGTCGCGGTCGGGCCAGTGACGCGCCGGCGGCTTCCAGGGGCGGCCGGCCATCTCGTCGCGGTTGGCGGCCAGCAGGACCGGCCAGTCATGCCCGGGCCGGCGGAGGATTACGAGCGTGCACATGCGGCCTGATTAGCATAGAAGATCGGAGCAGACAGCAACGGATCGGGAAAGAATGCCCATGAAGGCGACCGGCATTACGGAATTCGGCGGCGCCGGCAATCTGGAACTGATGGATGTGGCGCGGCCGGAACCGGGGCCGGGCGAGGTGCTGGTCAAGGTCGCCTGCGCCGGCGTGAATTTCATCGACATCTATATGCGAAGCGGCGCCTACAAGCGCTCCGATACCTACCAGACGCCGCTGCCCATGGTGCTGGGCATGGAGGGCGCGGGCCAGATCGTGGCCTGCGGGCAGGGCGTCACCAGCCATCGCGTGGGCGAACTGGTGGCTTGGTGCCTGGCGCGCGGCAGCTATGCCGAATATGCGGTAGTGCCGGCCTGGCGGCTGGTCGGGGTGCCGCCGGGCGTGCCGATGGCGGTGGCGGCCTCCCTGATGCTGCAGGGCATGACGGCCCATTACCTGACCCATTCCGCCTTTCCCCTGAAGAAAGGCGACTTCTGCCTGGTGCATGCGGCTTCCGGCGGGGTCGGGCAGTTGCTGGTGCAGCTTGCCAAGATGCGCGGCGCCATCGTCATCGCCACCGTCGGCAGCAAGGAAAAGGCCGAGATCGCCAATGCGCGGGGCGCGGATTATTGCATCGTCTATACGGAGGAGGATTTCCAGCCGCTGGCGCGCGACCTGACCAATGGAAAGGGCGTGGACGTGGTCTACGATTCGGTCGGCAAGGACACGCTGTCGCGCAGCATCCGCTCACTGCGGCGGCGCGGCACCTGCATCCTGTTCGGCGGCAGCTCGGGCATGGTCGAATGCGTCGACCCGCTTGAGCTGGCCGAGGCCGGCTCGGTGTTCTTCACCCGCCCGCATCTGGCGGACTATCTGGCCGACGCCGATGAGATCGGCATGCGCGCCGGCGACCTGTTCCGGGCCGCGGCCTCGGGCCGGCTGGTGGTCTCCATCGACCGGGAATATCCGCTGGCGGACGCCAGGCTGGCCCATGAGGCCATGGAAGCGCGCCAGTCGCGGGGCAAGATCCTGCTGACCGTCGAATGACGGGGGATTTGTCCTTGTAAAGCTTGAACGGGGGCGGGGCATTGGCTAAAGAGGTCGCAACCGGTCGCGCCGCGGTTGGAGCGGGCGCATCATTTAGGGAGAGGCGTTTCCATGAGCAAATTCGACGAACGCGAAAAAGCATTCGAGGGCAAGTACAAGCTGGACCAGGAGCGCGCCTTCAAGGCGAACGCGCGCCGCTGCAAGCTGGTCGGCCTGTGGGCCGCCGAGAAGATGGGCATCACCGGCGAGGACGCGGCGGCCTACGCCAAGGAGGTCGTGATCTCGGATTTCGAAAAGCCGGGCCAGGACGACGTTGTCGAAAAGGTGCTGGCCGACCTCACCGGCAAGGGTCTCGACATCTCGGAGCATATGGTCCGCGTCGAGATGGATCGCTGCTATGAGGAAGCCGCCAGGCAGATATCCGAGGAAGAGGCCTGATTTTCGTTGGCTTGAAGTCGTCGCGACCTTGTCCTTCGAGACGCGGCTGCGCCGCTCCTCAGGATGAGGCTTCAATGTTTGTGTCTGCATCCTCACGATGAGACTACGGCGCTTGTG
>DAOVHN010000711.1 GCA_030671915.1 Pseudomonadota bacterium | reverse complement strand
CGGGCTGTTGGGCCGGCGCGACGACAAGCAACACAAGCTGGCCATGTCGGTCCATGACAGTACGCCGATCGACCTGCTGGTCGTCAATCTCTATCCCTTCGTGGAAACCGTGGCGCGCGGCGCCGATTTCGGCGCCTGCATCGAGAACATCGATATAGGCGGCCCGGCACTGATTCGCGGCGCATCGAAGAACCACGAATTCGTCACCGTCGTCACCGGCACCGAGGACTACCAGGCCGTTATGGACGAGATGAAGAAGAACAATGGCGCCACCACGCTGGCGCTTCGCCGCCATCTGGCCGCCAAGGCCTACGCCCGTACCGGCGCCTACGATGCCGCCATCGCGGGATGGTTCGCGCGCGAACTGGGCCAGGAACTGCCCGACCCGCTGGCCATGGGCGGCAAGCTGAAGCAGACGCTGCGCTATGGCGAGAACCCGCACCAGAAGGCCGCCTTCTATACCGGCGGCGCGGCGCGTCCGGGTATTGCCAGCGCCGAACAGGTCCAGGGCAAGGAGCTGAGCTTCAACAATCTGAACGATACCGACGCGGCCTTCGAACTGGTCGCCGAGTTCGACAATCCGGCCATCGCCATCATCAAGCACGCCAACCCCGCCGGCGTTGCCGAGGCCGACAGTCTGGCGACGGCCTACGCCAGCGCCCTGGCCTGCGACCCGGTCAGTGCCTTCGGCGGCATCATCGCCGCCAACCGCGAACTGGATGCCGATACCGCGCGCCAGATTGCCGAACTGTTCGCCGAGGTCGTGATTGCGCCGGGCGCCAGCGACGAGGCAAAGGCAATTCTTTCGGAAAAGAAAGCGCTGCGCCTGCTGCTGACCGAGGGCATGCCCGAGCCGACGGAACCCGGCCTGACCGCACGCTCACTGGCCGGCGGCTATCTGGTGCAGACCCGCGATGCCGGACGGGTGCTCCAGAAGGATTTGAAGACCGTCACCAAGCGCGCGCCCACCACCGCCGAGATGCGCGACATGCTGTTCGGCTGGAAGGTCTGCAAGCATGTGAAGTCCAACGCCATCGTCTATACCCGCGGCGGCGCGACGGTGGGGATCGGCGCCGGGCAGATGAGCCGCGTCGATTCAGTCCGCATCGCCGCCCATAAATCCAGCGAGCATGCCGGCACGCAGGGCTCCGTGGTCGCCTCCGACGCCTTCTTCCCCTTCGCCGACGGCCTGTTGGCCGCCATCGAGGCCGGCGCCACCGCGGCGATCCAACCCGGCGGCTCGGTACGCGACGAAGAGGTCATCAGGGCCGCCGACGAAGCCGGCATCGCCATGGTCTACACCGGCATGAGGCATTTCCGGCATTGAGTCGGAGATCAGCGCCTCCACCGCAGAAAATCGCGCCAGCCGGCCCGGGTCTTCAGGCCCTTGCGGTGAAAATAGACCAGTTGGGCGAAGGCGCGCATCGGGGGCAGGCCGAGGGTCCAGTCGTAGAGCCAGTTCGGCGGGTCGCGGTCGAGCCCGCGGCGCAGCAGCGCCTTCCAGCGATAGCGTGGATATTCGCGGGCCAGAACGCGGCCCGGATCGGGGCCGCCATCCAGCAGATAGTCCGAAATCACCTGCGCGGCTCGCCGGCCGTAACGGAAGGCCGGGTGGATGCCGCCCGCGGTCAGCGGCGAGACCAGCCCGGCGGCGTCGCCGACCAGCAGCACGCGTTCGGCGGCGAAGGGGTGGACCGCCCCGCCGACGGGGATCGGGCCGCTACGCCTCTCTACGATCCG
>DAOVHN010000100.1 GCA_030671915.1 Pseudomonadota bacterium | reverse complement strand
GACGGCGGGATGCGCAGGCCCGCGGACCGGTTGTTGACGCCCCATGACGGCGAGACCGGCAAGAACATGCCGGGCTGGAAGCGCCGGTAGGAATTGGCGTTCGGCGCGAAGATCGCCATGCTCTCGGGCAGCGCCGCGATAAGCCCGCCGATCGCATGGCGCAGCGCCGGCCCAGCGTCGATGCCCAGCGCCTCGTCGCGCGGGCCGGCGAAGGCGTTGTTGCCGTCTTTGTCGTAGAGGCTGACATGGATGTGGGTGCCGCTGCCGGCCGTTTCCTGGAAGGGCTTGGCCAGGAAGCTGGCGAGCAGGCCGTTGCGCCGCGCCACCCCCTTGATGGCGCGCTTCAGCAGCACCGCCTGGTCGCAGGCCGTCAGCGCATCGGCGACGTAATGCAGATTGATTTCGTACTGGCCGGGCGCATATTCCTTCGAGGCGGCCTCGGCCGCGATGCCCTGCGCCTTGCAGGCCTCGTCCACTTCGTTCAGGAAAATCTCGAAGTCGAACAGCTCTTCCATGCCCAGCACCTGGGTCGCGCTCTGGCGGTATCCGCTTTCCTCGGACCAGGCCGGGCGCGGATGGCCGTCGAGCCCCGCATCCTGGTCCAGCAGATAGAATTCCAGCTCGATGGCGACCGTCGGGGAAAGTCCGATCTCGCCCAGTTTCGCCACCGCATTCGAAAGAATGGCGCGCGGGTTATAGAAAAGCGGTTCGCCGTCGTCGCCGACCAGGCTGGCCAGAACCTGCCCCATCGGCCGCTCCGCCCAGGGCACCGGCGACAGCGTGCCGGGAACCGCCGGGCAGAAATAGTCGGGGTCGCCGTCGGCGATGCCTAAATGGATCGTCGGCACGCTCCGCCCGGTGGCGTCCAGCAGGCAGATCGAACCCGGCATCCGGACCTCGCCGGAAAACAGCTTGCCGAAATGGTCGCGCGTCAGCCGCTTGCCCCGCAACATGCCGCACATGTCGGGGATCAGCAGTTCGATCAGTTCGACATCCGGATTGGCCGCCAGGAAGGCGTCCATCTCTGATATTTTCGTATCGTCCGGCATAAAGAAATGTACCCTTTTCAGATCGAGAGCATCGTGCCTATCCTGCGCCGCGCGTCAAGGGGGCTTGCGCAGGCTTTAGCCCAGCCCCAGCGCCCGCTGTTTCTTCTTCGAAAGGCCGAGTGCGACGATACGGTGGGATTGACGTAAATAGTCTTTCAGGTCGTCGTCCGCTAGTCCCGGCTTCGTGTAATGCTGTATCCACTTCATGCCGCGCGACGCCAGATACGGCGCCGGGCGCAGCCCCGGCTGTTCTTTCAGAATCTCATAGGACAGCTCGCCCGCCTTGAAGGTAAAGCCCGGTTCCCCATCCCCCCAGCCGCCGATGGCGAAGACCTTGCCGCCGACCTTCCAGACATGCGCGCCGCCCCACTGGACCACATGGGTCGTGGCGGGGAGGGTGCGGCAAAACGCGTTGAATTCGTCGTAGGTCAATTGAATCCACATCCGATGCAATGCGTTGAAAAGCGGGGTCCGATCCCAAATTCGCTCTTGGCGCCGCGGCGCGCATCGAGAGGCGCTCGCTCCCGAACTTTCCAACAAGCCAAAAGAAGTTAGTATAGAAGGTATCTTCAATTATTTTCAGGTTTCCCATGACATCGCTCGAAGAGTGGATTACCTCGCGGCGCATCGAAGAGGTGGAATGCCTCATACCCGATATGTCGGGCATCGCGCGGGGCAAGATCCTGCCGTCCGCCAAGTTCATCAAGAGCGCGCAGGGGGGTGAGTTGCGTCTGCCCGAGGCGGTCTTCGTGCAAAGCGTTACCGGGTCGTACAAGGAAATATCCGATGTGGCGGCGCCGGAAAATTCCGACGTTTCCCTGAGGCCCGACCCGTCGAGCATCCGGCCGGTTCCCTGGTACAAGGATCCCACCGCCCAGGTGATCTGCGACGCCTTCTATATGGATGGGCGGCCGGTCGATATCGCCCCGCGCGAGCTGCTGCGCCGCGTCGTCGGGCTATACGAGGACAAGGGCTGGCGGCCGGTCGTGGCGCCGGAGCTGGAATTCTATCTGGTCAAGGTCAATACCGATCCGGATTATCCGCTGGAGCCGCCAATCGGTGTCTCGGGCCGTCAGGAATCAGGCCGTCAGGCGTTTGGCATCGAGGCGGCCAACGAGTTCGATCCGATCATGGAAGACGTCTACGATTACTGCGAAGCCCAGATGATCGACATCGACACGCTGGCGCATGAGGCGGGCGCCGCGCAGTTCGAGATCAATTTCAATCACGGCGATCCGCTGGACCTCGCCGACCAGGTTTTCCTGTTCAAGCGCACGGTGCGCCAGGCGGCGCTGAACCACAAGATTTATGCCACCTTCATGGCCAAGCCGCACCAACATGAGCCCGGCTCGGCCATGCATGTGCACCAGTCCATCGTGGCTGTGAAGTCGGGCGAGAACCTGTTCGCCACCAAGGCCGGCAAGGATTCGAAGCTGTTTCACCACTACATCGGCGGGCTGCAGCGTTACCTGCCGGCGGCGATGCCGCTGCTGGCCCCGAACGTGAATTCCTACCGTCGCCTGTTGCCCCATTCGGACGCGCCGATCAATGTGCATTGGGGGCATGACAACCGGACCGTGGGCCTGCGCGTGCCCCAATCGGACGCCGCGAACCGGCGGGTCGAGAACCGGATCGCCGGGGTGGACGCCAACCCCTATCTCGCGATCGCCGCCACACTGGCCTGCGGCTGGCTGGGCATGACCGAGAAGATCGAGCCGAACAACCCGGTGGAGGGCAACGCCTACCGCTACGCCTTCAGCCTGTCGCGCCACCTGACCGACGCGCTGTCGAAGCTGAACCATTCGCGGCCGCTGAAAGACGTACTGGGCGACCGCTTCGTCGCCGCGCTGAACGAGGTGAAGTACCTGGAATATGACGCCTATCAGCAGGTCATCAGTTCCTGGGAGCGGGAGAATTTGCTGTTGAACGTGTGAGTGGGGGGAGGGGTGGCCGCGTCTTTTCCGGCATTGCGAGGCGCAAGGCGCCGCGGCAATCCAGCCCGGCGGCGGGGCTGGATTGCTTCGCCAGAAGCTCGCAATGACGACCTTGCACTTCGCGCAAAGGTCTCCATCCTGAGCCTGTCGAAGGATGTGCTTGCGGGTAGCTGCGCTGTTGAGGGCATCGAAGCCGGCCAATCTTGAAATGCTTTGCAGAGCGGACGTTTCGGCGGGCTTTCTAACTGAAACACCACCGGGTTTTTGAATCGATTTTCAAAAGCGAACAATTCGGCTATAGTGACCGCATGCTGCATCAGACTTCACCCAACCGGAGTACGCGTAAACGCGGCCAGTGCCGCCTTGCCGAGCTGATGATCCTGTGCGCGCGGATCGGATATAACCCGTAGGCCGGGGGCGAAACCGAACAAAACCCTTTTTGTTAATTCGCCCCATGGAGCTTGCGAACAATGAACGATTCCTTTGAAGGCCGTAGCGGCCGCAACTACAACACCGAAGAACTCTTGCGCGAAGACGTGGCGCATCACATGCGCCCCTTCACCGACTACAAGGAACTGGCCGCGGAAGGCGGCGGGCGCGTCGTCACCCATGCCGACGGCATCTATTTCTGGGATTCCGAAGGCCGGCGCTTTCTCGACGGCATGGCCGGCCTGTGGTGCGTCAATATCGGGTACGGGCAGCGCGAGCTGGCCGAAGTGGCGGCCGCGCAGATGATGGAGCTGCCCTACTACAACACTTTCTTCAAGACCACGCATCCGCCGGCGGCCGAGCTGTCGAAGGTGCTGGCCGACCTGACGCCGGCCAATTTCAACCATGCCTTCTTCGCCAATTCCGGGTCGGAGGCCAACGACACCATCCTGCGCATGGTGCGCCATTTCTGGCATCTGGAAGGCAAGCCGGAAAAGCGCACCGTCATCAGCCGCCATAACGCCTATCACGGCAGCACCACGGCGGCGCTCAGCCTCGGCGGCATGGAGTCCATGCATAAACAGGGCGGCATCATCCCCGATATCGCCCATGTGGCCCAGCCCTACTGGTACGGCGAGGGCGGCGACATGGACGAGGACGCGTTCGGCATCCAGGCGGCGAAGGCCATCGAGGAGAAGATTCTAGAGCTTGGCGCGGACAAGGTCGGCGCCTTCATCGGCGAGCCGATCCAGGGTGCGGGCGGCGTCATCATCCCGCCGAAGACCTATTGGCCGGAAGTCCAGCGCATCTGCAAGCAGTACGACGTGCTGCTGATCTGCGACGAGGTGATCTGCGGTTTCGGGCGCACCGGCGCGTGGTTCGCCCTGGAGAATTTCGGCATCGAGGCCGATTTCATCACCCTGGCCAAGGGGCTGTCGTCGGGCTATCTGCCGATCTCGGCCGTCATGGTCGGCGACCGGGTCATGAAAACCTTCATCGACAAGGGCGGCGAGTTCTATCACGGCTTCACCTATTCCGGCCATCCGGCGGCCTGCGCCGTTGCGCTGAAGAATATCGAGATCATCCGCCGCGAGGGGCTGGTCGAAAAGGTGCGCGACGAAACCGGCCCGCATCTGGCCAAGGCGTTGAAAACCCTGGAGGACCACCCGCTGGTCGGCGAGACGCGATCGATGGGCCTGATCGGCGCCATCGAACTGGTCAGGGACAAGGCGAAGCGCGAGCATTTCGAGGAACCCGGCAAGGTCGGCGGAATCTGCCGCAACCACTGCATCGAAAACGGCCTCGTCATGCGCGCCGTGCGCGACATCATGGTCATGTCCCCGCCGCTGGTCATGACGACGGCGCAAATCGACGAGATGATCGCGCTGGCCCGAAAGGCGATAGACGCCACGGCGAGGGATATCGGGGTGGAGTAGGGGGCTCTCATACCGGCGGCGATAGCCGGCTCCGAACAGGCGAATGTCGAAAGATTTACAGGCTCTGAGCAAGAGAATCGCGTCCTCACCCCCGCCGCAGCACCGCGACCACTTCCACATGGGCGGCGTATTTGAACTGGTCTACCGGGGTGATACTTTCGATGCGGTAGCCGCCTTCGACGAGGATCGCGAGGTCGCGGGCGAGGGTTGCCGGGTCGCAGGATACGGCGATAACCGTGGGGACCTTTGATTTTGCGAGTTCGCGGGCCTGGGACTCCGCGCCGGCGCGGGGCGGGTCGAACGCGACGGCATCGTAGCGGTCGAGTTCGCGCGCCGTCAGGGGGCGGCGGATTAGGTCGCGGAGTTCGGTTGTTACCGGTTTCAGGCCGGGTGTCGCGCGCGCGGCGCGGTCCAGGGCCTTCAGGGCGGGCTCGTTGTCATCCACGGCCAGCACCGATGCAGCTTCGGCCAGCCGCAATGCGAAGGGGCCGGCGCCGCAGAACAGGTCGGCGACGCGCGCCGCCTCGCCAACGCCAACCAGCATCAGCCGGGCCAGGGTTTCCTCGCCCTCGGCCGTCGCCTGCAGGAAGGCGCCCGGCGGCAGCGGGATTCGCGCCTTGCCCGCCCCCAGCATGGGCGTGCGGCGCTCGATGCCGAGATCGCCGTTGATCGTGACGCGGGCGAGATCCAGCCGCTCGGCTGCCTCGCTGAGGTCCATCTGGATGTCCGGGTGGTCGGGGATGTGGCCGCGCAGGTCGCAGTCCAGGCCGGTCTCGCTGGCGGTGATCAGGATGTCGAAGCTCTTTGCGTGGCCGCGGACAGCCGCGCCCAGTTCGCGCGCGATTGCCGGGGCGCCGGCCAGTTCGGGGACCAGGATCGGGCAGCGGTCAAGGTCCAGCAGCCGGTGGCTGCGCCCCTCCATGAAGCCGGCCAGCACGCCGCCCCGGGCGAACATCACATGCAGTGTGACGCGCCGCCGCCCCGCGCCATGGGCGTCGATTACATCGGCGACGGTGGCTTCCACATGGCGGTGGCGCAGGGCGGTTTCGACCAGCCCGCGTTTCCAGTCGCGATAGAGGGCGTCGCACCAGTGTTGCAGCGCGCAGCCGCCGCAGTGGCCGAAATCGGGGCAGGGGGGCTCGGCGCGTTCGGGGCTCACCTCAAGCACCTCCAGCAGCCGCCCGCGCTTGCCCTCGATGGCCACGCGCACGGTTTCTCCCGGCAGCGTAAAGGGCACATAGACGGGTCCGCGCGGCCCCTCCGCCACGCCCTCGCCATGACGGCCCATGGCGGTGATTTCCAATGTCGTATTCTGCGCCATGCTCAACGCCGCGACAGCAGGGCGGCGATCCCGGTTGCGGCTTCTTGCAGGCTGGCGACGATTTCGTCCGCCGGGAAGCGGTGCAGCCGCTCGGTCAGGCCGACCAGGCCGATGCTGTAGATCACCCCCACATCCTCCAGATGGATCGGGCAGGCGTAGCTGTAGATGCCGGGGTCGAGTTCCTCATCGCATAGGGCATAGCCCTTCGCGCGCACGGCCTCAAGCTCGGCGCGCACGGCCGCCGGGTCGGTGATTGCCTTGCCGGTGAATTCCTCGAGCGGGCGGGACAGCACGTCGCCGATAACCGCCTCGTCCTGGAAGGCGAAGAT
The DNA here is from genome assembly GCA_030671915.1 of Pseudomonadota bacterium. Lineage (GTDB taxonomy): Bacteria > Pseudomonadota > Alphaproteobacteria > UBA8366 > JADFVY01 > JADFVY01. The sequence goes on along the minus strand of DAOVHN010000100.1, from coordinate 1,225 downwards.
CGCCTTGGCGGACGCCGCCGCATGGGCCGGCATCTCGCGCCCGGGCTGCACGTAGGACTGGCCCTCGCCCGACGGCATGGCCATGGCGACGGACCGGACCTCGCGCCCCTCCAGCTTGGCGAGGAAGGCGGTCTCACGGAAGCGCGCCACCAGCCGGTCCAGAATCGGCCGCACCAGCCGGACGATGACCTCGGCCGGCGTGCCGAGATGCAGCATGTGCAACAGGCGCGTGCCCAGCACATAGACCTTCCGCCCCTCGACCGGTTCGATATAGCCGACCTCCCGCAACGCGCCGAGCAGGCGGTGAACGGTGCCCCGCGGCAGGCCCGTCGCCTGCATGATCTCGGTCAGGGTCAATCCCTCCGGCGCGGCGGACAGCGTATCGAGTATGGTGGCGTAGCGGCTGAGAACGCCTCTGGCTTCGGTCACGGTCAAATCCTCTTGCGGAGAATCCGTTTGACTCTCCGGCGGACTTATAGCACAGTTTCCGAAATACGAAATATATTTCCGTAAATCGGAACTTTTCCACGAGATCATCATGACGGACCGATGGCAGGCAGGGATCGATATCGGCGGCACATTTACCGATGTGGTCGCGGTCGATCCCGCGTCCGGCGAAATCCGCACCGCCAAGGTGGAGACCCGCATCGACGACCGTGTGGCCGGCCTCGTGGACGCGCTGGCGGCGGTGCGGCTGGCCTGGTCGGATGTGGGCGACCTGATCCACGGCACCACGATGGTCACCAACGCCATCGTCGAGGGCAATCTGGCCCGGGTCGCGCTGGTCGCCACCGAGGGATTTTCCGACAGCCTGGCCATCGGCCGCCAGAACCGCCTGCATCTCTACCGCCTCGACCCGCCGCCCAAGATCGAGCCCCAGGCGCCGGCCGAACGGCGCTTCGAAGTCGCCGAACGCCTGGACCACGAGGGGCAGGTGGTGCGGGCGCTGGAGGCGGACGCGGTCGACGCGGTCATAGCCGAACTGGAAGCGAGCAACGTCGAAGCAGTGGCGATCTCTCTGCTGCATGCCTACGCCAACCCGGCCCACGAGGAAGAACTCGGCAAGCGCCTGGGCGAGAAGTTTCCCTTTGTCGCACTGTCGAACCGGGTCAATCCGGAGGCCCGCGAATACGAGCGCACGGCCACTACGGTATTGAGCGCCAGCGTCATGCCGCTGGCCGCCGGCTACCTGGACCGGCTGGAAGGCGCCAAGCCCGAAGGCTCG
>DAOVHN010000505.1 GCA_030671915.1 Pseudomonadota bacterium | reverse complement strand
CGCCGCGTTACGTGCGGATCGATGCGAAGATTTTTTCGACGGTCGGCTTGTATTTCGGGAAATAATGCATCTTGGTGCCGCTGTAGAGGATGAGGTGCAGCTCGTCGTCCTTCACGACGCCGATGACCATGCCTTCATATTCCAGACCGTCCTCCTCGACCATGGTGAAGGAGAAGCGGAACCCCGGCAGGCTGCCGAATTTGGCGGGTTTCAGGCCGCTTGGCTTTACATTGGCCCAGCCGGACGCCGCCACGGTCTCGATGAAGAACTCCTGGATCTCGTTCGGCAGCATGGCCTTGCGGAATGCCGGCGCCTTGCCCTCCGGGTCCACCCGGCCCGACAGCGCCGCGCCGTCCGGCACGGCATAGAAACGCAGCGCCTGCAGCGCGTAGCCGTCCATGGTCCAGTTTTCGCGGGGGGACATCATCTCCCGGTTCCACTCGGCCTGCGGGGTCACGCTGTAGAACCCGATCTGGATCGGTTCGCGCGGCGCCGTCGCCACGATGGGCGGCACGCAGGCCGAGGCCAGCAGAAGCGCGGCCAGTACGATAATTTTCCGTGTCATCGGGGCCCTCATTTAAGCTGCTCGATATAAGACTGGATCATGGCGCGGTCCCCGGCCTTCGGCATGGCGGCCAGATAGCGGCGGAAGGATTTGCGCGCCGGCTTCGGCTGGTTGGTCTTCCAGTAGGCGAGGCCGAGGGAACGGTGCACTTCCGGCGGGGCGCCCTTCGCCTTGATCGCCGCCCGATAGGCGCCGATGGCCTCGTGCAAATCGCCGTCGTCGCCGCGCAGGCGGTAGAGCTCGCCCTCGAAGAACTTGATGTCGCCGGCCGGGTGCCCCGCGGCGGCCAGATTCGCCAGGACCACCCGGGTCCCCGCGAAATCGCGCTTGCGCAACTCGTCGCGCAGCCAGTCCCGCCGGAAACGCCTGATGGCTTTCACGAAAGGCTTGCGCCTGGCCTCGCCCTGCCCGGCATGGGCGCGGGTTTTGGCCTGCAATGTCTCGACGCGCTCTCCGATCGCCGGATGCGAGGCGAAAAATACCGAGGGCTTCTTCTTCTCTTCGCCGTCCGCGTTGCTTTCGGCGAGCAGGGCCTGCCAGGTCTTGGGCGCCTCCGCCGCGGCGTAGCCCGCCTTGACCATGAAGTCGAAGCCGATATCGTCCGATTCGCGCTCATGATCGCGCGAGAAGGCCATGACGCTCGCCATGGAGGCGAGGTCCGCCAGATCGCCGACGAATCCCAGCCCGGCCATCCGGGTGGTCACCGTAAAGAACGCCATGCTGTCCGATTTCCGGCGGATGCTGCGCCATTTCTGAACCGAATGGCGGCGGATATAGTGGGCCATTTCGTGGCCCAGGATATAGGCGAGCTGCGCCTCGTTCTGCACGCGCAGCAGGGTGCCGGTCCAGACCTGCATGGTGCCGTTCGGCGACATGGAGGCGTTGAAATGCGGCGTCTGCACGATGAAGAGGCGAAGATGCTTGCAATATTCCGGGCTGAGGCGGCAGGTCACCGAACGGATGTAGGCGTTCAGCTTGGGGTCGTCGACCACATGGCCCGAAGTCTTGAGCTTCTTCTCGACCATGTCCATCTGCATCCACAGGCCGGCCTCGTCGGACGAGATATCCGGGCGTTCGCCCGGTTGGAGGTCGGCGAGAGGTTCGGGCGCGCCGGCGCAGGCGGCGAGCAGCAGCGCCGCCGCAAGCGCCAGGGAATGCCTGATACCGGTCATGCCGGGAACCCGGAGAGAAGATCGTTGATGACCTTGCGCGCCGGCTTGGCCTCGCGCATGTCGCCCGAGTCGCTGTAGAGCGCATTGAACCAGGCGACCTTGCCGCTGCGCAGATCAACCAGGGAAGCGAAGCCGACGCGCTCTCCGGCCGAAACGCGTGGCGTTCCGATGATGCTCAAGATGCTGGACGCGACGACCGCCGCCTTGCGGCCCGCGGTGGCGTGGCTGTCGCGCAGGAAGACGAACAGCGCGAATTCGGCGTTTTGCTGATTGCCGAGTTGGCGCGCGGTCGAACCGAGCGTCCAGTCCATCTTTCCGCGCTTGGTCGGCAACCGGTTCATCTGGTCGTAATGATGGACGAGGATAGTGCCGCCAACGGTGGCATGCAGTTTCTCCAGCTGCACATCCCGGCGGGCCGCCTTCAGGTCGGCGGGCTTCCGGTAGCGCGCAAGGCGCAGGTTGCGCTCCGCCAGGTAGGCCGTCAGCGCCGCGGTGACATGCACGCGCGCGGTTCCCGTCCAGTTGGCTTTCGGCTCCTTCAGCCCGGCGGCCGTCAGTTCGAAAAGCTCGATATCGATAGGCATCAGCACGACCCGCGCCGATTTGGTATCCAGCTTTACCTGGTCTCCAGAAGCGTTGCCGCCGGTGTGAGATTCGGTGAGCGTGGTCGTGCAGCCTCCCAAAAGCAGGCCCGATACCGCGACCGCCAGCCACAAGCGCCGGCCGGCGCCGGTCATATTTCCGCGGACGGCTGAACTCATTATACCCCTCCAGATGCAATCGAAACGTTGGCAACCAGAGGTATCTATGCCGTGAATAAGTTTAGGAATGGTTATCTTCCCGAAAAGGAAAAACCGGTTTTAGAGTCGGCGGTTCAGTAGTCCCGCTTCCATTTCAGGCCGATCTGGCTCTTGTCCTTCTGGCCGACGTCGCTTTCCAGTTTCAGGCGCGGCGTGACTTCGATTTCCACGGTCACGCCGGTCTCGCCGGCGG
>DAOVHN010000165.1 GCA_030671915.1 Pseudomonadota bacterium | reverse complement strand
TTGGTCCCGGCTCCGATCCCCACCGCGCCGTCGGCCGTGGTCACCTTCACGATCGCCGTATCGAAATGCGTGCGCGGGCGGCTGTCCCAGGCGGGTGCGAACGGCGGGTTAAGCGGCAGGCGGTACCGTTCGACCTCTATATTGTCTATTCTGGCAGCGCCTGGCGGCGCGCTCACCAGGCGGCTGGAGGACTGTGTTCCGGGTTTTTTCTCGAGTACGTCCATTTTCCCTGATTCCAGTTAATGCGATAGCCGACATTCTCAATAAATAAAGGTCAAATTATGATGACTCGTGACGACGTCGATATTCTTGACACCGAAACCGTTTGGAAGGGCTTTTTCCGGATGGATCGACTGCGGCTGCGGCACCGGCTTTTCGGCGGCGGATGGGGCCAACCGATTACCCGGGAAGTCTTCGAACGCGGCCATGCGGCAGCCCTGCTGCCTTACGATCCGGTGCGCGACGAGGTGGTGCTGATCGAGCAGTTCCGTGCTGGCGCCCTGACCGCGGGCGCTGAGCCCTGGCTGGTGGAGATCGTTGCCGGGATCATCGAGGACGGCGAAACGGCCGAGGATGTGGTGCGCCGCGAAACGGTGGAGGAAGCCGGCTGCGAGGTCACCGACATTGTCCCCATAATGGATGTCTTCACCACCCCGGGCGGATCGTCGGAACGGATCGCCATCTTTTGCGGCCGGGTGGATGCGCAAGGCATCGGCGGTGTTCACGGCCTGGCCGACGAGGGCGAGGATATCCGCGTCTTCACCGAATCGCTGGATGAGGCGCTGGCGCGGTTGGCCAATGGCGATATCACCAATATCATTGCGGTCGCGGCCCTGCAGTGGTTGGCGTTGAACCGGGAAAAGCTGCGCCGGGAATGGCTGGCGGGGGGTGCTTGATTCACGCGTGGCCCAAGGCTAGTTTGCCATTGCCGGGCAGGCTCAATTTTACAGCAAGAGACATCATGGACATACGCGAGGGATTCACCGATGCGATCGGCAATACGCCGCTGATCAAGCTGCGCAAGGCGTCGGAGTTGACTGGCTGCACGATCCTGGGCAAGGCAGAATTCATGAACCCCGGCGGGTCGGTCAAGGACCGCGCCGCGCTGTCGATCGTCGAGGATGCCGAACGACAAGGCAAGCTGCGGCCCGGTGGCGTCATCGTCGAGGGTACGGCGGGAAATACCGGCATCGGCCTGGCGCTGGTCGCCGATGCGCGGGGCTACCGCACCATCATCGTCATCCCCGAGACCCAGAGCCAGGAAAAAAAGGACATGATCCGCTTGGCCGGCGCAGAGCTGCGCGAGGTTCCCGCGGTGCCCTACAAGAACCCTGAAAATTACGTAAAAGTCTCCGGCCGGCTGGCGGAAGAGTTGAACAAGAGCGAGCCCAACGGCGCGATCTGGGCCAACCAGTTCGACAATGTCGCGAACCGCGATGCGCACTACCGCACCACCGGCCCGGAAATCTGGAACCAGACCGACGGCGAGGTGGACGGATTCGTCTGTTCGGTCGGCAGCGGCGGCACGCTGAACGGCGTTTACATGGCGCTGAAGGAGCGCAACAAGGATATCGTTATCGGGCTGGCTGATGCGATGGGGTCCGCGCTCTATAACTTCTACGATCATGGCGAGTTGAAGTCGGAGGGGTCGTCGATCACCGAAGGCATCGGCCAGGGCCGCATCACCGCCAACCTGGAAGGCCTGGAGGTCGATGTTCCGTTCCAGATACCGGACGATGAGGCGCTGCCGATACTCTTCAACCTGGTCCTGGAAGAAGGTCTTTGCCTGGGCGGGTCCAGCGGCATCAATGTCGCCGGCGCGATCCGGCTGGCGAAACATATGGGCCCGGGCCACACCATCGTGACGCTGCTTTGCGATTCGGGGCAGCGCTACATGTCGAAACTGTACAACCCGGCGTTCCTTCGCGAGAAGGGTTTGCCGACCCCTAAGTGGCTGGAGTGATCGCATGACCGAGGAACTGTTCCGCGAGGATTCCTATCTGCGCGAGTGCGAGGCGACGGTGACCGCGGCCACGCCCGGCAAGGTGATCCTGGACCGCACGGTGTTCTACCCGACCGGTGGCGGGCAGCCGGGCGACAGCGGTGTGCTGGTCCTGCCCGACGGGTCCGAACTGGCCATTGCCAATACGGTGAAGGACGAGGACGGCATCGCCCATCTCTGCGACGAAGGCGCCGCCCTGCCCTCGCCCGGCGACAAGATCACCGCGCGCCTCGACTGGGACCGCCGTTACCGCCACATGCGCATGCATAGCTGTTTGCATCTGCTGTGCGCGACCGTTCCCTGCGGGGTCACCGGAGGCCAGATCGGCGCCGAGAAGAGCCGGCTGGACTTCGACATCGGCGATCATGTGCTGGGCAAGGAACAGATCACCGCCGAGTTGAACCGGCTGATCGAGGAAGACCTGCCGCTGTCGCACCGCTGGATTACGGATGGCGAACTGGACGCCAATCCCGACCTGGTACGCACCATGTCGGTCCAGCCGCCACGCGGCGGCGGCCGCATCCGGCTGATCGAGGTCGAGGGCGCCGACCTGCAGCCTTGCGGCGGCACCCACGTGGCGCGCACCGGCGAGATCGGCAAGGTCGCGGTGGCCAAAATCGAGAACAAAGGCAAACGGAACCGCCGCGTGAACGTGGTTTTCGCCTGAATGATAGTGAATTAGGGGAAGTTCCCGATGAGTTACACAAACCCCGATGCGCTTGTCAGCACCGAATGGCTGACCGAGCATATGAATGCGCCGGATGTTCGCGTGGTCGATGGAAGCTGGCATATGCCCGCCGCCAATCGCGACCCGCGCGCCGAATATGATGAACAGCATATTCCCGGCGCCGTGTTCTTCGATATCGACGACATCGCGGACAGCGAGACCTCCCTGCCCCACATGCTGCCGAGCCCCGAGAAATTCGCCTCACGCGCCCGCAAAATGGGGCTGGGCGACGGCAACCGGATCGTGGTTTACGACACCACCGGGGTCTCGGCCGCGGCGCGGGTCTGGTGGATGTTCCGCGTGTTCGGCCATGAGGATATCGCCGTGCTGGATGGCGGACTGGACAAATGGCTGGCCGAGGGGCAACCCGTCACCGGCGAGAAGTCCATGCCGCAAGAGCGCCATTTCACCGCGCGCACCAACAGCTTCCTTGTCCGCGATTACGGCCAGGTGTTGGCAAATCTCAAGACCGGCAGGGAACAATTCCTCGACGCCCGCTCCGTCGGCCGCTTCAAGGGGACCGAACCGGAACCCCGCGAGGGATTGCCCAGCGGCCACGCGCCGGGCACGATCAACCTTCCCTTCACGCGGATGCTGGACATGGCCGACAAAACCATGCTGCCGGCCGATGAAATCAAGGACGCCTTTGCGGATGCCGGCATTGATCTCGACAAACCAATGCTGACCAGTTGCGGCTCGGGCGTGACGGCCTGCATCCTGTCTCTCGGTCTCTATCTGATCGGCAAAAAGGAAGTGCCGGTGTTCGACGGGTCCTGGACCGAATGGGCCGGCAACCCTGACTCGCCGATCGAGACCTCCTGATCATGGACATTCGGCCTATCGAAGATGGCGATATCGAAGGCGTCGTCGCACTCTGGCGCGCCTGCGATCTGTTGCGGCCCTGGAACGACCCCCATGCCGACATCGCCCGGGCGCGCACCGCGCCGCAAGCGGAAATCTTCGTCATGGCCGACGAGGACGGGGCGATTGTCGCCAGCGCCATGGCGGGCGATGACGGCCATCGGGGATGGCCCTATTATGTGGCGGTCTCGCCGAACCGGCGCGGCGAGGGGCTGGGCAAGGCGATCATGGATCATGCCGAAGGCTGGCTAAAATCCCAGGGTGTCACGAAGGCCAATCTGATGATCCGGGGCGGCAACCCGGTGAAGGGATTCTACGAGGCGGCAGGTTATGAAGTGGAAGACCGCATCGTCATGGCCAAATGGCTGACTGAGCCGCCGGTGCGCGACGAACCGACGGAACTGGACGTCACGATCACCTATCTGGAAATGCTGGAACAGCCGGCGCGCGGCCCGGCCCGGCCGCCGCGCCTGACGGAGAAGATCGCGCTCATGCGCGCCGAGCGGCCGACGGTCGGCTTTTACCGCTATCTCTACAATGCCGTTGGCGGGCCCTGGGTCTGGTATGAACGAAATCAGCTTACCGACGAGGAATTGGCCGCCATCGTCCAGGACGAGAAGGTCGAGATCTGCGTGCTTTATCACGACGGCACGCCGGCCGGTTACGCGGAACTGGACTTTCGCCAGGAGAGCGAGGTCGAACTCGCCTATTTCGGCTTGATCCCGGACTATATCGGCTTGGGGCTGGGCAGCTATTTGCTGGACTGGGCGATCGATACCGCCTGGTCGCGCAACCCGCGCCGCCTGTGGGTGAACACCTGCACCCTGGACCACCCCGCCGCCTTGCCGGTCTATCAAAAAGCCGGGTTCATGCCTTGCAATCAGGAAACCATCCGGATCAAGGACCCGCGGCTGGGGTAGTGCCAAGGGCCGCGTGGCCTGAATAGTCGAATATACCCGATAAGCGGCGCGGCCGGCCATGATGGAACGAGACGAGGGACCGATGGATATCGCTGTGATAATCGCCAGCGGCATCTATATATCGTGGTGCGAAAGGCGTTCGCACACGAGATAGTGTATATCCACCATTGCATCGCCGACGCACCCGCGTTAAACTCTCGTTAAGATTCGAGCCGGATTTTGGGGAAGATCGGGCAAGCGCCGCGCTATCAATAAGGAGGTTGATGAATGTTTTTCCTGCGCAAATATTCCAGAATCGTCGCATTGCCGCTGGCCGCTTTGATGATGGCCGTAACCATGCCGCTCGGCGTGGCCCAAGCCGCGCTGGTCGGCACCGACCAGGTGGTGGCCCCGTCGCAGGCCGAGGCGGACCGGACCCGCGTCGCCGCCTTCATCGCCCGCGAGGATGTCCGCGGCGAAATGCGCAAGATGGGCGTGGATCCGGACGAGGCCACGCGCCGGGTTGCCGTCATGTCGGATGTGGAGATCCAGCGGGTCGCGGCACGGATCGACGCGACACCCGCCGGCCAGGGCGCCGCGGGAGCAATTATTGGCGCGATCGTTACGATCTTCATCATCTTGCTGATCACCGACCTGTTGGGTTTGACGGATATCTTCCCCTTTGTGAAGCGGCACAAGAGCCAGAGTTCCGGTTCGTAATCCAGAGGCACCCGGATTGAAAAGGACGGCTTTATATCTATCTGCCGTTTTTCTTCTGGTGTCCGGCTGCGCCACGGCGCAACAAACGCGTGTCATTCTCGCCGATCCCGGTGCGTTGCCGGAAAGGGCCATGGTCGCGGACGTCCCCTTCTTCCCGCAGGAAAAGTATTTTTGCGGGCCGGCTGCGACGGCCATGACGCTCGCCTGGTCGGGGTTGCCCGTCACCCAGGAGGAGATGGCCGAACAGGTCTATACGCCGGGCCGCGAGGGCACGCTTCAACCCGATGTGATCGCCGCGATGCGGCGCAACGGGCGACTGGCGGTCCCGGTGGACAGCTTGCGCGAATTGCTCGGCGAGATCGCCGCCGGACGGCCGGTGCTGGTATTTCAGAATCTCGGGCTTGAGATCTATCCGCGATGGCATTTCGCGGTCGCCATCGGCTATGACCTCGATGATGGCGAGTTGATCATGCATACCGGCCCCTGGGACAACCGGCCCGTGGCCCTGCGCACCTTCGAACATACATGGCGGCGCGGCGGATATTGGGCGCTGGTGGCGCTGAAACCCGGCGAGATGCCGGTCGCGGCCGAGGAAGCGGAAGTCGTGCGCGCGGCCGCCGGGCTGGAGCGCGTAAACCGCCACGCGGATGCCGTCGTCGCCTACGAGGCGATCCTCGGCCGCTGGCCACAAAGCTTCCCGGCCTGGATGGGCCTCGGCAATGCGCGCTATGCAACGAAGGATCTGTCGGGCGCCGAGGCCGCGTGGCGGGGCGCTATTGCCGCCGACCCGCCGAATGCGGCGCCGGCCTGGAACAATCTGGCCTATGTGCTGCAGGCGCTTGGCTA
>DAOVHN010000003.1 GCA_030671915.1 Pseudomonadota bacterium | reverse complement strand
GCCGTCGGCCGCAAGCTCGACTTCCTCTGCCAGGAATTCAATCGCGAGGCCAACACGCTCTGCTCCAAATCCGGCGATATCGAACTGACGCGGATCGGGCTTGCCATGAAGGCGGCGGTCGACCAGTTCCGCGAACAGGCACTTAACGTCGAGTAACACCGATGAACGATACCGACCCATTCCGGATCAGCCGCCGCGGCCTGATGTTGGTATTGTCCTCGCCGTCGGGCGCGGGAAAGACGACGATTGCGCGCGAAATTCTGTCGCGTGACGATAATCTGCGCATGTCGGTTTCCGCTACAACCCGCCCGAAACGCCCGGGCGAGGTGGAAGGGCACGACTATTTTTTCGTGAAAGAGGAAGCGTTTCGTCTGATGGCAAACCGGCGGGAATTGCTGGAGCATGCGACAGTATTCGGCAATCTCTACGGCACGCCGCGCGCGCCGGTCGAGGAGTCGCTGGCCGTGGGCCAGGACGTGCTGTTCGACATCGACTGGCAGGGCACCCAGCAGCTTCGCGAATCGGCGCGCGAGGATCTGGTTTCCGTCTTCATTCTGCCGCCCACCACGCGCGAACTGGAGCGCCGCCTGGAATCCCGCGCCCTGGACAGCGCCGAAGTCGTGGCCCAGCGTATGAGCGAGGCCGCAGACGAAATGAGCCATTATCCCGAATACGATTACATCATCGTCAACCACGACATTGCGGCCAGCGTAGCCCAGGTTGAAGCCATCCTGACCGCCGAACGCCTGCGCCGCGAACGTCAGGTGGGTCTCGGCGATTTCGTCAGGGGCCTTAGGGAAGGCTAACGAACGCCCGCGCCAGCATGGCGAATTGCGCTACGTCCAGCGACTCCGCGCGCGCCGTGGGGTCGATGCCGGTGGTTTTCAGAAGCGCTTCGGTATCCACGCCCAGACCGCCCAGCGAGCGGCGAAGCATCTTGCGGCGCTGGCCGAAGGCTGCCGCCGTGACTGTCTGCAGGGCGGTGATGTCGCAGGGGTGGGACGGTTCGGCATACGGAATCAGTTCGACCACCGCGGAGACGACCTTCGGCGGCGGGGTAAAGGCGCGTGCCGGGATGTCGAACAGCTTGCGAGTTTGGCAGCGCCAGTTGGCCAGCACCGCGAGGCGCCCATAGGACTTGCCTCCCGGCACGGCGGTAATGCGATCGGCGACTTCCTTCTGGAACATAAGGGTCATGGAGGCGATTTGCCCGGCCTTTTCCAGCCAGCCGATGAGCAGCGGCACGGATACATTGTAAGGCAGGTTGGCGACGATGCGTCGCGGCGTCCCGCCGAGCGAGGCGGTATCAATTTCCAGCGCATCGCCCTCGACGATCTCGAGGCGGCCCGCGGCGGCTTCAACCAGGTCCGCCAGCGCCTCGATGCAGCGTTGGTCCCGCTCCACGGCGATTACTTTCGCCGCGCCCTCCATCAGCAGCGCGCGGGTCAGACCGCCGGGGCCCGGCCCGACCTCGATCACCGTTCCTTCCCCGATCTTGCCCGTGGCCCGCGCGATGCGGCCGGTCAGGTTCAAATCGAGCAGGAAATGCTGGCCCAGCCGCCTGCGCGCCGCGAGGTCATGCCGGGCGATTACCTCGCGCAGCGGCGGCAAGGCGGCAACGGCCTCGGGAACAGGGGAGGGGCTCACTGGACTGCTGCGCGGCGCTCCGCCATGGCGGCTGCCTCGCGGATAGCGGCGACTAGGCTGCGCTCGTCGGCGACGCCGGTGCCGGCGATCTCGAAGGCGGTGCCATGGTCGGGCGAAGTGCGCACAAAGGGCAGGCCCAAGGTGATATTGACGCCATTATGGAAATCGATGGTCTTAATGGGGATCAGCGCCTGATCGTGATACATGCAGATCGCCGCGTCATAGGTCGGGCGCATGCGTTCATGGAACAGCGTATCGGCCGGGGCCGGGCCCAAAACATGTATCCCCTCGCTCTTCAACACATCCACCGCCGGCTTGATGATCTCGATCTCCTCGCGGCCCATGGCGCCGCCTTCGCCAGCATGGGGGTTCAGACCGGCGACCACGATCTGTGGGTTCTTGACGCCGAAATCGCTCTTTAGCGCATGGGCGGTAATTCGGATGACGCACTCGATTTCACCCTGATCCAGCCGTTCCGCCACCTCGCGCAGTGGTATGTGAATGGTCACCGGCACCACACGCAGGCCCGGGCAGGCCAGCATCATCACCGGCTTCGTATCCGGGCCCGCCAGTTCCGCCAGATATTCGGTATGGCCGGGGTGGCTGAAACCCGCCTCGTACAGGACCGCCTTGTTGATCGGGTTGGTGACCAGCGCGGCCGCCGCCCCGTCCTGGACCAGGCCAGCCGCATCCTCGATAGCCGACAACACGGCGCGTGCGTTGGCTGGGTTTGGCGTCCCCGGCAGGACGCTGCCGGGCAGGGGGCGGGGCAGCACCGGCAGATATTGGTCGAAAGCCTGCTCGGTATCGGCGGGCACATCGATCTCGGCCACGTCGACCCGCCAGTTCAGTTTTTCCGCCAGGCGGGCCAGCCGCCTGGGGTCGTCCAGCAGGAAGAAGGGAGGCAGCGATAGTTCCTCGCGCCGCATCCAAGCCTTCAAGGCGATTTCCGCTCCCACGCCGGCCGGCTCGCCCATGGTGAGCGCGATCGGCCGGGTTGTCATCTACGGATGTCCAGGAAGGCCGCACGCCGCAGATCGCGCAGATAGCGTCGGGCCAGAAGATCCAGTTTTTCGCGAAACAACCGCTCCTTGATCTGGTTGCGGCCAGGCAGGCCCGCTGTTTCCGCCTCGCGCTCGCAGACCATCAGCAGCATGATGCCGTTGGGACCACGCAAGGGCTGGCTCATCTGGTTGGCCTGTAGTCCCATCAGCGGCGGCTGCAAGGGTGCGGCCAGGTCGCCGATGCGCACCCGCCCGATATTGGCGACCCTGGCGCCGCCGGGCAGCGTCGTAGTGGCCAGCGAGTCACAGTCCCCTATGCCGGAGCGAATCTGTTCGGTGACCGCCAGCACTGCGCGTGTTTCTTCCTCTGTGGCCTGGGGCGACAGCGGGATATTGATCTGCCGCAGATCGACCGTCACCTGGCTCGGCGACGATCCGCCCGCCAGCCGCCGGTCGCGTAGTGCAATGATATGATAGCCGTCGAGGGTTCGAAACGGTCCGCCCAACTGCCCGGGCTGCATGCCGGCCAGATGCTGTTCAATCTGTTCGTCGAGTTGGCCTTGCACCAGCCAGCCCAAGTCTCCGCCAGACGCCGCGGCGGCGTTTTGTGAAAACGCCCGCGCCAGCGCATCGAAGCTGGCGCCGGAGCGTAGTTGCTGCATGATCCGCAAGGCGCCTTGCTTGACTTGTTCATCCTGCACGGCGTCATCGACGGCCAGGAAAATTTCGGAGACCAGATTGCGCGGTTTCTCCTGGTTTTCCTCGATTCTGTTCAAGGCATCGTTGATTTCGTCCTCGCCGACGGTGGCCTGGCTGGCGAACTTGCGTTCCACGAGTTTGCTCCAGGACAAACTGACTTTCACCTGGCGCTCGAGGGCGGATTTTTCGACCCCCTTGCTAGCGAGAAAACTGCCCAGCCCGCCGGGCGGCAGCTTGTTCTCGCGTTCCATATTGGCGAGGATGGCGTCGATTTCCCGCTGCGGCGGCTTGACGTTGTTGGCCTCCGCGGCCTGGAGCTGGAGGGTTTCGTCGATCATCGTTTTCAGGACCTGCGGCTGCAGGCGCTGCGCAACCTGCTGCGTGCGCGGCAGGGAGGTGGCGAACAGGACCAGATTGGTTCTGTGGGCCAGGTCCACCGTGGAAATGGAGTGGTCGTTGACCACCGCGACGATCAGCGCCTCTTCCTGGGCCGGCGCGGGCAGACATGCCGCGAATGTCGCCAGGACCGCCAGCAGCGCCGCTGCAACCGGACCCTTTAGTTTAAACGCAATATCCTTCACTGAATCTCCTGTCCTTCATCTGGACTGTTTTTGCTCGGCCGACACGTTGCCCAGATTTTTGAATACCACTTCGATCGAGAAAACGGTTTCTTCTTCTACATCGACGCTGCTGGTGAAATCGCGCCGGAATTTCGCCGCCAGCCTGAAACATTCATCTTCGTATGTTATTCGCACGCCATGTTCAAGAGGCCCGCCGCCTTGCGCCAGATCGCGACGGGTGTTCAGGCCGACCGACCAGTAGTCGGTAAGCTGCGACGAAAGATCCGCGTTCACCTCCTCGCGGTCTGGATAAAGGCCGTTGGAGGCTTCGGCGGCAATGTAGATATGGTCGCCGGTCAACCGGAAAGACGGTGGCCCGATGGCGACGCTGGTTTCGCCGCGCAGCAGTGTGAAATCACGCTCAGCCAGTCGGAACCGGTATAGAAGATCCATATATTTATCCGGCGAAATCAAAAGCCTGCCCACATAATCCGACTTGCCGTTATGTAGATCGCTGGTATCGCCGTCACGGTCGTCATTGTTCAGGCGATAGCTCTGTCCGAAGAAGGTAGTCATGCGGCCGCCGTGTTCTCCGTAAAGCCCCGCTTTCAACCCATAGACCGCGCGCTGGCCGACATCGACACGGTCCAGCCCCGGGATCTGGTCCTCGCTGAACAGGTTGGTGTCGTCCAATTCAACGACGACGCTGTCTTCCTGGGGGATTTCAACCGGATTGCCGTTGTTGGGCGCCGCGATGAATGCGACGACCGGTTCGATTACCTGACGGATGCCTTCCGTGCCGCGCACGAAAGGATAACGCATTTCGATGGCGGCGCGCGGGATCACGCGCCCGGCAACTACATTGTTTTCGTCCTGCCCGTCCACCTGGACCCCGTCCATATGGTAGCCGTCCGCCCGTAGCCAAGCCGAGACGGTGGTCACCAGGCCGTAATCCGAAATAAAGGGAATGGCGTATCCGCCGTTGAGTGAAAGCCGTCTCGTGTTTGACCCGTCATTACGTATGGTGTTGCGGAAATTGGCATCGAAACTCCAGCGCCCGCCCAGCCCGTCAGCCTCTGAAAAGTAATTGTGATCGAGGGAGGGCAGGATGACCGGTTCTTCCTCCGGATCCGTCACGCGCAAATCCTGATAGCCGAATATGTTGCCGGCGCTGTATGTGCGGCCGTGAAAACCTTCGATGAAGGCGTCGCTTTCCAGCGTTTCGCCGTAATCGCCGAAGAAACTGTAGCGGTCCAGATAGGTGGGATCGGTGGCCCGGCGATAATCGAAGCCGGCGCGCCAGTTCTCGTTCAGGGCGAACAGCCCCTCGGCGAACAAATGCCCGCGCGTGACGTCCTGTTCGATGATCGGGTCCGCTGCGTCGCCTGTTTCACGGTCTGCCCTGGTGCCGCTTCCTGAAAACTCCACCAGACCGCTGTTGAATCGTTGCCTGTATTCGAGGGCCAGGATCGGCGGTTCCTTAGCCGTAATGATCGGCTCGACCGTCATGTCTATGCTGTCGTTAAAGGCGATAAACATCGGGACTCTCGCGAAACCGCCAAACACCAGGCTGGATCCCAGCTGCGGCGCGAGGAGGCCGGAGCGGCGTTCCACCGTCGGGTCGGGATGGGAAAGGTAGGGGGTATAGAAAACCGGAATACCGAACAGTTCCAGCCAGGCGTTGTTGTAGATAACGTTGCCGGCCTCCTGGTCATGGATGATGGTGCTGGCCTTCAACTGCCATAGCGGCGGCCGGTCCGGATCCTCCTTGCAGACCGCGCAGGGCGAATATACGGCCTTTCGCATGACGGTTTTGCGGCCATCGATCCGGCGCGCGCCATTAGCGGCAAAGCGGCTGTCGTCGGCCAGCAGAATACGGATATTCTTGATAATTCCGTTGCGCAACTCGTCCTGCAGTTCGACATATTCGGCGAATAGTACTTCGCCGGAGGGTTCCAGCATTACGATATTGCCCGATGCGACGACGCTGTCCTCGTTGCGGTCGTAGCGTACGCTGTCGGCCAGCATGATGCGCTCGCCATAGGCGATTTCGACATTACCCGTTGCGAAGACCGCGTTCAGCGATTCGTCGTACGAAATTTCGTCGGCCGAAATCACGGCCTGCGCACCGGATTCGGGCTGGTCAGGCACCGTTTGCGAATCCTCCTGCGCCATTGCCGGAGCGCCCGTCAGGCCCACAAGGACTGCCAGCAAAAGGGCAGCCAGGCATCGCGCCATGCCGGTCATCAGCCGTCCTCCAAATGGAAAACCATCGCCATTGCCAGCATCGTCGCCAAGGCGGCGGGGCTCCAGGCCGCCATGATTGCAGGCAGGTTGCCGGAAAGCCCCATCGCGTGGATCACGTCCGACAGGAAATAGAGCAGGAAACTGCATATCACCCCGGCGCCGATGGTGCGCGATGCGCTGGTGCGCGTGCCTATCTTCAAGGTGAAGACGGCGGCGAACAGAACCATCGCCGCCAGCAGCAGCGGCATTGCTAGCAGGCTGTGCCAGTAAAGCCGGTGCCGGTGGCCCGAAAATCCCGCCGCTTCCAGGGTTTCAAGGAAATCGGGAATAACCCAGAAAGACAGTGTTTCAGGCGCCGCGAAACTGTTTGCGATCTTGTCGGGGGTAAGGTCGGTGTCGATCCTGTATTCCTCGACATATTGGCGCGGGTTGTCGAGCGTGGACAGGTTGGCGTCGCGGATCTGCCAGTAGCCGTCCCTCAGCACCGCGCTTTGTGCGTCGATCCGCCTGATGAACCGGTCGGGATTTTCGAAAACGAAAAAAATCACAGTCAGCAGTTCCGCGCCGTCCAGGGCGATGCGCTGGGCATTGATCACGGTTTGTCCGCCGTTGCTGCCCTGGCGCAGCCAGACGCCCGTCGGCGAAACCGACAAGCGGCTGGTCTTATGACGCAGATATTCTGCGTCCACCTGCTCGTAGCGCGCCAGCATCGACGAAGCCAGCGGGTTGAAAACGGTGGTCTGAATGCCGCCGACGGCCGCCCCGATCAGCACGGCGGGAAACAGGAACTGCCAGGCGGAGACGCCGGCCGCGCGGGCCACCACCAGTTCGTTCGAGCGCGACAGCCGCCAGAAAGCCATCATCGAACCGAACAGGATGATGAAGGGCAGGGTCTTCTGGATCAGGAAGGGTAACTGCAATGTCGCCAGTTCAATGGCCAGCCCCGCCTGACCGGAAGCCCGCCGCAACTGCTCCACGAAACTCAGCAGGAACACCAGGCAGCCCAAGCCAACAGCCATGATGGCCAGCCATACTATGAGCTGGCGCGCGATATAGACGGACAGGGTAGCAGACAATCGCATTTTTACCGGCCCGCCACAGCGCCAAGGTCCGGGCCCGGCGGGCGTCTGCCCTTACGCACCCTCTTGCGGCGCGCCGCGGGACCGATGGCGATGAAGCCGAACAGGATCGGCAGGGTAACATTGGCATAGAGTACCGGGATCAGCCCGATATTGTCGCTGGAAAGGTTAAATGCGGCAATGCTTGTGCTGTAGAACAGGACTACTAGCAGCGCGGCTGAAAATATCCGCCGGTTCTGGCCACGGCGGCTGAAATCTCCGGATAGCAATATTGCCAGCGCCATCAGCACGAAACCAAGTGAAAGCGCGGGCGAGACTATGCGGCTGTGACCTTCCGCCCGGTATCGCTCATAAATTTTCCCGTAAAATTCGTCCGTGCGCAGCCCCGGATCGAAAAGCTCCCACATAAACATCTCTTCCGGTTTTCGTTTGCGCCTGGCCGGAATGGTTCCGCTGGCTAAATTCACGTCGATCGTCTGTTTCTCGAACTGAAGGAACGAAATGCTGCCGTCCTTGCGGTTGATCTGCTGCCGGTTCCCGTCGATCAGCACCAGGCGCGGGCCGCTGTCGGTGCTGACCAGCCGGCCCTCATTCGCCAGATAGGTGACCGGCTCGTCCGGGTCGCGCCCGTCATGGACCAGGATGCCGTTCAATACCCCTGCTCCGCGCCGTTCGCGAACGAATATGGTAATGCGCGAGGGCAAGGTGTTGAAGGAGCCCTCCTGCAGCAGCATCGTGGAGTAGTCCGAGTTGATGGAATAGCGCAAATCCGCAAATTCCCGAAAGGACACAGGCAGCAGGTAAATATTCATTACGTAGGCCGCTAGCGCCGTCACCAGCGCCAGCCTGATTGCCGGCCGTGCGAGCCTGAGATTACTGAATCCAGCGGCGCGCAGCACAATCAATTCACGGTCGGCGATCAGCCTGTTGTAGACATAGATTGTTGCAATAACGCAGGCGAAAGGCAGGATCAACGTAATGAAACGCGGCGTGATCAACATTGCCAGCCACAGGAAATCCGTAATCGGCAGCCCGCGATTGACCACCATGTCCACGAACCGCAGGGACTGGGTCAGCCAGATGACGAAACTCAGCACCACCGTCACGAAAATCATGACGAATGCCGTTTGCCGGAAAATATAAGTCGAAATACTGTTCATACGCCAAGCAATCTATAAGACGAAATCCTTGAAGGTAAAAGCGATTTCCCGGTGTTACGGCGCTCTCCGGTCAATTTTTTCATCGTTTCATGCAAAGTCATTAACGTTGCCTAAGCGTTTGTTGGGGTATTTGATGAGCTGCCGCTGGTAGTCTGGCGGAATCGGGAAGTATCTCCCGCATGACAGGACGGACCGCACGGATATGGCGTTGCCACCGATTATCAGGCTTCTTCGGCCGAAACAGTGGATCAAGAACGGCTTTGTAGCCGCGCCGCTGTTTTTCACGCCGGACAAGGTGAATGCAGCCAGCTTGCTGGACGTGCTGGCCGGCTTCGCCGTATTTTGCATGGTGGCCAGTGCGGTTTACTGCCTGAACGATTTGCGCGACGCCAAAGCAGACCGCAACCATCCGGTCAAGAAAGATCGGCCGGTTGCCTCGGGCGCCATTTCACCGGCGACCGCAATCGTGCTGATGGCGCTGCTGCTGGCCGGCGGCTCGGCGTTGGGGGCCTGGCGCGTGCCCGTGATATTGTGGGTGGTAGGCGCCTATTTCGCGACCAACATCGCCTATACGCTCCATTTGAAGCATATAGCAATCCTTGACGTACTGACCGTCGCCTTCGGCTTTGTACTGCGGGTCGAGGCCGGGGCGCTGATCATCGATATCGAGCCCAGCGCCTGGATCCTGATCGTCACCGGGCTGTTGGCGCTGTTCATCGCGCTGGCCAAGCGGCGCGACGACATCGTGCGAGACCTGGACGCCGAACACCGCAAGAGCCTTGACGGCTATACGCTGCCCTTCCTGGACGGCAGCCTGATGGCTGTGCTGTCGACGCTTCTGGTCTCGTACCTGATTTTCACCACCGATCAGGCGGTGATGGCGCGCCTGGACAGTGAGCAGCTCTATTTCACGGGCCCCTTCGTAATCGCCGGTGTGCTGCGATATCTCCAACTGACCTTGGTCTACGAGCGTTCGGGCTCGCCCACCGACCTCGTCTATCGCGACACCGGCCTGCAACTCAGCGTCGCTGGCTGGCTCGCCACCTTCGTCTGGCTGCTTTACCTGTAGGGGAACATTTTGCGCACCAAGAATATGGAACTCAGCGGCTGGGGCCGTGCGCTTACCGCCGAGGTGCGGGCATGGCGGCCGGAACGCGCACCGGGGCTGGCCGAGGCCTTCCGCGCCGAGCGCGAGGACGGGGTGATCGTCTACGCAGGCGGGCGGTCCTATGGCGATGCGCCGCTGAATGGCGGTGGCGATGTCATCATGACCGGACGGCTGGACCGTATCCTTTCCGCCGACTGGGAAAGCGGCGAGGTGGTCTGCGAACCCGGCGTGACCATCGGCGACCTGATGCGCATCGCGCTCAGCCACAAATTCATCGTGCCGGTCAGCCCCGGCACAGGCTTCGCCACGGTCGGTGGAGGGCTGGCCAACGACGTGCATGGCAAGAACCAGCACCGTCATGGCAGCTTCGGCGACCATGTGCAGTGGGTCGATCTGATGCTGCCCTCCGGGGAGGTGAAGCGCATAACACCAGATGCAGATTCTGAACTTTTTAATGCAACGGTTGGCGGTATTGGGCTTACCGGCATAATGCTGGCCATGAGCATCAAGCTGCGGCGTGTGAAATCGAACGCCGTGCTGATGCGCGAAAAGAAGGCGCGGGACCTGGATGAATTCCTCGCCATGCAGGACGAAGCGCGCGAGAAACACGCTTACGTGGTCGGCTGGATCGACGCCACCGCGCGTGGCCGCTCGCTGGGCCGGGGCATTATGGAATCGGCCGACGATTCGCAGGGCGAGACTGACGCCCCGCCGGGCGGTCGCATTCGCATGCCGGTCGAAATGCCGGGCTTCGCCATGAACCGCGTTTCCATCAGCCTTTTCAACGCGTTCTATTACCACCGCCTACCCTTTGGCGGGCGCGAGCGCCAGGCGCCGATAACCCAGTTCCTCTACCCGCTGGATGCCATCGAGGACTGGAACCGGCTCTACGGCAAGCGCGGCTTCTACCAGTTCCAGTGTGCGCTGCCGGAGGTGGAGTCGCCGGTGGGCCTGCGCAAGCTGATGGAAGCGATCTCGGGCGCCGGCACTGGCTCGTTCCTCGCCGTACTGAAAAGCATGGGGAAATGGGGCAGGGGGCATTTGTCGTTTCCGATGCCGGGCTACACGCTGGCGCTGGATTTCCCGTCGAAACCGGGAGTCATCGAACTGCTGGATCGGCTGGAGCGGATCACGCTGGACCATGGCGGGCGCATCTATCTGGCCAAGGACGGCGCCATGAAGGCGGAATCCTTTGCGCAAATGTACCCGAAGCTGGACGAATTCCGCGCCGTACTGGATCGTATCGACCCGAACCGGGTGATGGATTCCGATATGTCCCGGCGTCTGAAGATAAGGGGATAAGGCCTTGACATCGAATAAAAATCGCAAGGAGTCATGGCTGGTCCTGGGGGCTTCGTCGTCGGTAGCGCGGGCCTTCGCGCGCGCCGCGGCCGAGGACGGCGCCGATATCATCCTGGCCGGCCGCGACATGGACGATTTGGGGCGCACCGCCGAGGATGTCTCCGTCCGCACCGGCCGCGACGTCGACGTCATCGCCTTCGACGCCGAGGACGTGGCCAGCCACGCCGCCTTCGTCGAGGACGCGGTCAATCGCGCCGGTTTCCTGAATGTCTTCCTGGCCTTCGGCGCGATGCCGGAACAGGACGAGATTGATACCGACTTCGCCCTGGCCGAACGCTCCATCGCTGTGAACTACACCGGCGCGCTCTCTGTCCTGCACCGCCTGGCCCCGCATCTGGAAGAGCAGGGCGACGGCCATGTGGTAGTGCTCAGCTCGGTCGCCGGCGACCGCGGGCGGCTAAAGAATTATGTCTACGGTTCCGCCAAGGCCGGCCTGAATACCTACCTGCAGGGCCTGCGCGCCCGCCTGTTCCGCAAGGGCGTGTCCGTCACCACGATCAAACCCGGCTTCATGGACACCGACATGACCTGGGGCATCGAGGGCATGTTCCTGGTCGCCAGCCCCGACCAGGCCGCCCGCGCTTGCCTGAATGCCGCGAGGAAGCGCCGCCACGTGGTCTACGTCCCGTTCTTCTGGTGGGGCATCATGAACATCATCCGCCACATCCCGGAATTCATCTTCAAGAAGATGAACATATAGAGCGTTAGGTGAAGCTGGCCGCAACGGGGGCCTTTTCTTTTTCAAACCATCCGCTAGAATCCCTCTCCAATAGCGGGCCCTTCGGTCCGCCGCGCGGAATTATCCAGAGGGACCCATGAAAATTTCATTTGCCGAGCCTGCCTTGCCCACGAAGGGTGCCGTTGTCGTGCTGGTCGAGGCGGGCAAGAAGCTGTCGCCTGCCGCGAAGAACCTGGACAAGCAGACCAAGGGGGCGATCAAACGCGCCATCGGGGCCAGCAGGTTCGAGGGCAAGAAGGGGCAGTCGCTGGAGATCGTGGCGCCGGCGGGCGGCGGTCTGGACCGCATCCTGCTGGCCGGGACCGGCAAGGATTTCGGCGAATTGGAACAGCAGGCGCTGGGCGGCAATGTCGTCGGCAAGCTGAAGAACTCCGGATCGTTGGAGGTCACGATTATCGTCGATTCGGGCACGAAGGATTTGACCGCCGCCGCGGCCAATGTGGCGCTGGGGGCACGGTTGGCGAGTTACCGTTTCGACAAGTACCTGACCAAACAGGACAATGACAACGGCAAGCCGACGCTGAAGACCGTCAAGGTCGGCGTGCAGGGCGCCGCCAAGGCGCGCAAGGTATACGGCCCGATGGACAAGATCGCCGACGGTGTGATTTTCACCCGCGACCTGGTGTCCGAGCCCGGCAATGTGATCTACCCCGAATCGCTGGCCGAGCAGTGCAAGGAACTCACCAAACTGGGCGTCAAGGTGGAGATCCTGGACGAAAAAAAGATGGCCAAGCTGGGCATGGACGCGTTGCTGGGCGTCGGCCTGGGCTCCGAGCGGGAATCGCGCATCGTCGTTATGTCATGGAACGGCGCGGCGAAATCGAAGAAGCCGGTCGCTTTCGTCGGCAAGGGCGTCACCTTCGATACCGGCGGTATCTCGCTCAAGCCCGGCGCGGGCATGGGGGAGATGAAATGGGACATGGGCGGCTCCGGCACTGTTATCGGGCTGATGAAGGCACTGGCCGGCCGCAAGGCGAAGGCCAATGTTGTGGGGCTCGTCGGGCTGGTGGAAAACATGCCCGACGGCAAGGCGCAGCGCCCGGGCGACATTGTGAAATCCATGTCGGGCCAGACCATCGAGATACTGAACACCGACGCCGAAGGCCGCCTCGTGCTGGCCGACGTGCTGTGGTACTGCCAGGACAAATTCAAGCCGCAATTCATCGTCGACCTGGCGACCCTGACCGGCGCCATCGTCATCGGCCTCGGCCATGAATATGCCGGCATGTTCGCCAATGACGACAAGCTGGCGGACCGGCTGTTCGCGGCCGGCACGGCGACCGGCGAGAAGGTCTGGCGCATGCCGCTGCACGACAATTACGACAAGAAAATCAAGTCCGACGCTGCCGATATGAAGAACATCGGCGGCCGCGACGCCGGGTCGATCACCGCGGCGCAGTTCCTGCAACGCTTCGTCAACAAGACGCCCTGGGCGCATCTCGACATCGCCGGCATGGCCTGGTCGAAGGAGGCCAAGCCGACCGTCCCGAAAGGCGCCACCGGCTTCGGCGTCCGTCTGCTCGACCGCTTCGTGGCGGATAATTACGAGAAGTAGGAAGCACGGTGGGAAGGACTGTTATCCATAGAGGCACGGAGACACAGAAAAATTATTCTCTGTGTCTCCGTGCCTCCGTGGTTCAACTTTCTTACCGCCCATGACCGAAATCCGCTTCTACCACCTGGAGCGCAGCCCACTGGAACAGGTGCTGCCGAAGATGCTGCAGACCTCGCTGCAGCGCGACTGGCGGGCGGTCGTGATTGCGCGCTCGGACGAGCGGGTGGAGGCGTTGAATGCGCTGCTGTGGATTTACGACAAGGACGGGTTCCTGCCGCACGGGACGAAAAAGGAAGGCCACGCCGACAAACAGCCGGTCTGGCTGACCACAGAGGAGGAAAACCCCAACGGCGCCCATGTCGTCTTCCTGGTGGACGGGTCGGAGCTCGCCGATCCCGCGAACTTCGAACTCTGCTGCGAAATGTTCGACGGGCGCGACGACGAAGCGTTGCAACGCGCCCGCGGCCACTGGAAAACCTGGAAAGAGGCCGGCCACGAGGTCACCTATTGGCAACAGACCGACAAGGGCTGGGAAAAGAAGGCGTAAGGTGGGTTACCCTCCCCTGGTATTGCGGGGTTCCGAACCGAGGTCCTGGTCGGGCGAGGCCGTGTAGGGTACGCCGTCGATACTGGCAAGACCCTTCCAGTCCTTCTCGAGCGCCAGCGAGTCCTTACGCTCGCATAGCTTTCGGTTGGTGCGGATCATGGATTCGAAAATACGGCAATCCCGCCCGGTCGCGGCATCCATGGCATGCTCGCCGAGCCCCTTGCCCGTCGCGGCCGTGGAGACCAATGAGCCGGCGGCGCTCAATTCTGCAAGCGTCATTCCGGCGATCAGCGGTATGCCGCAGCCCGACAGCACAAGGGCGCAAAGCAATGGCAGGGCTAATTTGACGATGCGGCGTTGCATGGATCGGCTTCCTCCTGCCGCGGTACATAGTTATCAAACGATCACTATTCTATTTGTATGCATATGAAAAGCGCGAATTTCCATTCTGCCGTAATATCATGGCGTCAGGCTTTCGCGATCCATGCTTCACTTTCGAATGACCGGCCGCGCAATGGGCCGGGTTTGTGGCACTGTCGGTTATGGAAAAACTGACAAACACAGGGAGGGGTCGGCAATGGCGCCGAAGGTAAAATTCGGCCTGCGGCTGAATATTCAGGGGGAGATGGGGGCGGCTTCTTCAGCCTTCGACTATACGCTGGAAATGGCGCGCATGGCCGAGGATCTGGGGTTCGATTCGATCTGGA
Source organism: Pseudomonadota bacterium (assembly GCA_030671915.1). Classification (GTDB taxonomy): domain Bacteria; phylum Pseudomonadota; class Alphaproteobacteria; order UBA8366; family JADFVY01; genus JADFVY01. The sequence continues at coordinate 3,513 of DAOVHN010000003.1, read as the reverse complement.
TCCCAGACCATGTGGAAAATGCGCATCTGGATCGTTCCGGCCCGGTGCTGGAATTCTGGACCGCCATAACGGCGCTGGGTGCGCTGACCAAGCGGGTGAAACTGGGCGGCCATTCGGTCAACAACACTTTTCGCCATCCGGGGCTGACCGCAAAAATTCTCTGCACGCTGGACCAGATCACTGGCGGCCGGGTGATCTATGCGCCTGGCTCCGGCTGGTTCGCCGACGAGGCCAAATCATACGGCTTTCCGCAATGGAGCGACGAGGGGCTGGTGCGCGTCGCGCGGCTGGACGAGACACTGCATATCGTGCGCGGGCTGCTGACCGAGGAGGTCTTCAGTTTCGCCGGCGAGCATTTCACGATGAAGGACGCCTGCTGCAACCCCAAACCGGTGCAAAAGCCCTACCCACCGATCTGGATCGCCGGCGATTCGGAACCGACGCAGCAGTTGATGGCCGATCACGGCGACGTCTGGTTCATGTACTCAAAGGCGCCGGACATCGTGGCCGGTCTCGTCGCCGGCATGCGTGCGAAGCGCCGAGACCGCCCCTTTGGCGTTGCGGTCTCCGCTGTTGGCCTGGCGGACAAGGGGGCGGACGAAACCCTGAAATGGGCCGAGATGTATGCCGAGGAACGGCGCCACCGCTTCCCCATCCCGCCCACGGTGGACGATGTGCTGCAGGCCAACCTCACCGGCGACGAAGCTGCTGTGTGCGAGCGCATCGACCGGTGGGCCGGGGCCGGCGTCGATTATGTGGTGATCCAGCCCATGCCGCCGATCGAGGGAACCCGCTTCTTCGGCGAGAAGATCATCCACCGTTACCGCTGAGATCGTGCGGCCCGCTGCGTGGGGAGCAGGCCGGCCTCGGCCAAGCTTGAAGCGCGCCTACGCCCCACGAAGTCTCGCTCTTTCAACGCATGCCGTGAACGCCGAATTGTCGATAAGCGGACGAATGGCTGCCGAACCGCAGGCCTTGAAGCCGTTCGAGGGAATCGCCAAGCCCCAAGGACTCGCAAAGAGTTATATGCAGTTCGAGGTAGAAATATAAATATACCTTAGACTTGGAATGGGTGGGCATAAGGCCAGGAGAAAAGAAAGTAATTGCAGAAGAAATAATAATCGATATAAGATTGGGAAACCAAGAGACCGTTTGAGACGCGGCTGTTGGGGGTTTTGGAAAACGCCTGTCGGAGCATGATAAAGCGTTTCGATATACAGTAATTCATTCTGTAGGTGTCGCCGACATGATTGCAACCGACATGTCCTCCGACACCGGCCATGAAAAAAAATCATGGGAGATAAAAGGAACAGGGATGCGGACATACGAACAGCTTTCCGGAGCGGAGGGCAAAAAGATTTATTACAGGGCGGAACGCTTTCCGGCAGGTCCACTGTTTGGGAAGCTTGGACCCTGTGTCGAAATAGGCGGCGAAGAGTTCGACGTCCAGGACGTCAGCATGACCGGCCTTGCCTTGCTCGCTCCGATAAACCGGCTTCTGGCGAACCAGGTTGGAGAAACCGTCGACTACCGCATGCGGGTAGGCCGCACGGTGCTGCATGAAGGAACAGCCAGGGTAAGCAGGGTCCATAGGGGCCCCGAAAATGTCGTTATCGGCCTGGGGTTGATAACCGACTATCTTGACGTGGCCCGTCTCGTGACCAAGCAGCAAGATCTTCTTGTCCGCCATGATTTGCAGAAGTTTGCGCAGCCGTCCGACAATGTGGACCCGGCCTATAAGTTGATCGTCGCCGACGTACTGGATATGCTGCGCCGATACGACGGGTTCCTGGCGCAACAACGACGCGTTACGAACGGTGTGAAACCCATCGACGAGAACGATGCGGCAGAGATTCTCGGATTGTGCGAAGAGCGCATAATTCCCGAATGGCGGGCATTGTGGCGCCGGGCCAACGAACTGGTTATCCCCCTGATCGACGATCCGGAAGCGCTTGGTTCCGTCAAGCTCTATACGGAGCGGCTTCTGACCCCGGAATTTCAAATTGGTCCAGTATGCCGGCGCGCTTACGAGAAGCCGCTCGGATATCCCGGCGATTTCCTGTTCATGAATAAAATTTATGAATGGGAATATGAGGGAAGCACGCTTTTCGCACGGCTCGTACACCGACTAGGGCTGGAGATCGGCCATTGCGTCACTGCGCGTATGGAAGCAATGCAGCAGACGATTACGGAAATCATGATCAGTGAAGCTGGCGGCGGCACGGCGCGCATCACGAGCGTGGGGGCGGGCCCGGCGCAGGAAGTGCAGAATTATCTTCGCCAGCAGCGCCCGCCAAGGCCGGTCGAATTTACCCTGATCGACCAGGAGAAGGAAGCGCTGGCTCATGCCTACGACAAGATATACCCGCTGACCCTTGCGTCTTCCGGCGCCGCCCAGGTTTCGTGTCTTCAAGTCTCGTTTATGGAGATGCTGAAGGGGCAGGATATGTTTGCGCCACTCGCCCCGCAGGATCTTATTTATTCAATGGGGCTGGCCGATTACCTGTCGCCTGGCCGGGCCCGCAATTTCGTTGCTTCGCTGTACCGGCAGCTCGCGCCAGGTGGTACCTTGGTGATCGGTAATGTGAAAAATACCGTCGAGAGTACGTTCTGGCCGATGGAGGTGATCTGCGACTGGAGCCTTCACTATCGCGACGAGGCGCAGATGTGGGCTATGGCGGAAGGGCTCGACACGGCCCACGCCGCGGTCAAAACGGATTCCACAGGACAGGTCTTACTGATGTATCTCCGGCGGCCTTAAGGGCAGGTCATTTTGAATGTGCGGCGGGCTGCAGGCGGCGATAATCGCCGTGTGCGGTGAGGGTTCGTTCCAGCGGGAAACTGGCAATCGCCGTCGTCCCCTGGCCGACGGTACTGTGCAATTTAAAATCGCCGCCATGGAGTGCCATGATCTTGGCTACCATCGGCAGGCCGAGGCCGGCGCCGGGTTGGTTGCGCGTATAGGCGCTTTCGATCTGTGCGAAGGGTTCGACACAGCGTTGGACCTCATCCTTTGTCATACCGATCCCAGTATCAGATACCGTGAACAAGCCTCCTCCGGTGTCGGCGTCATGGCTGACAGTAACATCGACATTGCCCCCGGGTTCGGTGAACTTAACGGCGTTGGCGACAACATTGATGATCATTTGCCGAACGAGTCTCTGGTCGGCGCGCAATAGGAGCGGGGAGACCGGCGTATTGAGCACAAAAACCAAGCCCTTCATTCCCGCCTGCGCCCTCAATATGCGCATCGATTCAGTTGCCAACTCGCAAAGATCGAAGTCGGACTCGTCGATCGTCATCGTGCCGGCCTCGGCCTTGGCCAGATCCAGTATATCGCTGATAATGGCCAGCAAATGATTTGCGCTCAGGTGGATATCCTCCGCGTATTCGACGTACCGGTCCTTTCCAAGCGGGCCAAACATCTCGTTCTTCATGACTTCCGAGAATCCCATGATAGCGTTCATGGGTGTCCTCAATTCGTGGCTCATATTGGCCAGGAATTCTGTCTTG
>DAOVHN010000077.1 GCA_030671915.1 Pseudomonadota bacterium | reverse complement strand
GGCCACTGGGTGCATGCGGAAAAGCCGGACTCCTTCCTGCGGGCGCTGCGACGCTTCCTGGACAGGTAGGGCTCGCGCCGCTGGCCGGGCGTTCAGGCGCTGTTTCGCGCGGGGGAATAATACCAAAGCTCGCTGATAAAGACCCATTTGATGGGGCCTCGAAGCCCCACCGGAGGCCGGTTTCCCGTGACCGCTCGCGGCGTTGCGCTCCGCTTGTGGTGCCAGCACCACGGCGCGAAGCGCGCCTGACGAGCGGTCAAGGGAAACCGGTCAAATGAGTCTTTATCAGCGAGCCTTGGTATGAGGGGGAAGCGAAAACGCTTCAGGCGTTCTTGACGTTCGACAGGAAACCGTCCACCTCGCCGCGCAATATCTCCGCCTGCCGCGCCAGTTGATCGCCCGACTGCAATACCTGTTGCGACACCGTTCCGGCTTCGGTGGCGGCGGCGGTTACGCCGACGATATTGTCGTTGACCTCTTGCGTGCCCCGGGCCGCCTGCTGGATGCTTCGCGCAATTTCCTGGGTCGAGGCGCCCTGTTCCTCGACGGCGGAGGCGATCGTCGTCGAGATATCGCTGATCTCGCCGATAATGTCGAGAATCCGCTCGATGGCGCCAACCGCGTCCTGGGTTTCCTGCTGAACAGTGGTGACCTGCGCAGAGATGTCCTCGGTGGCCTTTGCCGTCTGGTTGGCAAGATTCTTGACCTCGCCGGCGACGACCGCAAAACCCTTGCCGGCCTCGCCGGCGCGCGCGGCCTCGATGGTCGCGTTGAGCGCCAGCAGGTTGGTCTGGCCGGCAATGTCGTTGATCAGCGTCACCACCTCGCCGATTTTTTGCGCCGACCCGGCCAGGCCGCTCACCATGGATCTGGTAGTCTCGGCTTCATGCACAGCGTTTCCGGCGATGCTGGCCGCCTGAACGACCTGCCGTCCGATCTCCTCTATCGACGCGGTAAGCTCCTCGGCCGCCGTGGCGACCGTTTCAACGTTCGCCGTGGTCTGGTTCGATGCGGCCGCCGCCGACGCGGCTTGCTCCCCCGCCCGCTCGGCGGTCGCCGACATCGCCTGTGCCGTGTCGGCGAGGTCCGAGGCGGCCGACGTCACCGTCTCCAGGACATCGGTTGCGTTGGCGTCGAACTGGCGCACCAGGAGGTCGATATTCAGGGAGCGCTGCTCCTTGGCTTCCTGCTCGCGTTCCTGCGATTCCTGAAGTTCGCGATTGCGGCGCATACCGTCCTTGAAGACCAGCACGGCCCGCGCCATGTCGCCGAGTTCGTCGACCCGGTCGACGCCCGGGACTTCCTTGTCCCCGGCCCCTTCCGCCAGCAGCCGCATGGCGTCTGACAGGTCCAGCATCGGCGCGACCAGCCATTTCCGGTTTCCCCAGAGGAAACTGGCGATGACGATAAACAGCAGCCCGGCGACCGCCAGCGCGGAGCGCAGGCCGAAGGTTTTCACGTCGTCGACGGAATCGTAGACGCTGGCGGCGGCGGCCCGGCGCGCACCGGCCAGTTCCTGGAGCAGTTCGTCCATGGCGGCCAGCGCCGCCGAGTCATCGATCCGGGTCGCGCGTTCGATTTCGCCCGGCCCGGCGCCGGACCGCACCATGGCGACCGTGGCCCCGAAGGCCTCCTCGTATCTTGCGACGGTGCCGCGAATATCGGCCAATGCGGCCTGTTCGCGCACGTTGGCGCCCAGCGCCTCGTATGCGTCGATCGTCTTGCGCGCCCTTTCGACGCGTTCGGCCACACGTACGATATACTCGTCTCCGCCGTAGAGGACATAGTTCGTGAAATGATGGATCACGCCGTCGTAACCCAGCGCGCCGCGTAGCTCGCTCAGCAAATCGGTCTTCGCCGCCACTCCCTTGTCGAACCGTTCCCAGGTCTTGCCGATGCGTCCCACGTCGTTGACGACGTAAAGCGAAATCGCCACGATACAGACGGCTGCAGCCAGCAACGCCAGCGCCATGACGGTGCCGGCGGTCTTCATTTTCATGTTTTTTATGAAATTCACGTGCTCGCCATTCCTTTGCGGTGTCTCGCTCTTTGCGGCGCGGTGGCCAAGCATTGAATCCGTTCGATTTATGCGATTCTCAGGCTGCTCATTCTTAGCAAAATCCTGATTAATATGTAGTTAAGGACGTTCCGCCGCCCAATCCCCGTCGCGCCTTCCTGGTTGTTCACCGGAACCCTGGGCCTACCTGCCTCACATCGCCGTCACGCCGCCATCCATGGGCAACCCCACGCCGGTGATGAAGCTGGCCTGGTCGGAGGCCAGGAACAGGACGGTGCGGGCGACCTCTTCGGGCGTGCCGACGCGGCCCATCGGGATGGTTTCGGCCAGCGCGGCCAGGCCTTCTTCGTCGGTGATCCCGGCGGCGCGGAATTCGGCGGTCAGCATCGGGGTCAAAATCTCGGTCGGGCAGACGGCGTTGACGCGGATGTTCTCTTGCGCATGGTCCAGCGCCATCGCCTTGGTCATCATCAGCAACCCGCCCTTGGACGCGCAATAGGCGACTGCGCGCCGGCCGCCCACCAGCGCCCAGTCCGATGCGATATTGACGATCGCCCCGCCGCCCTGTTGGCGCATCGCGGGGATGGCGGCGCGGCTCATACGGAAGGCGGCGGTCAGGTTAACTGCGATGGTCTCGTTCCATTGCTCGTCGGTCGTTTCCACCGCATCACCGGAATGGATGATCCCGGCATTGTTGACCAGCACATCCAGCCGGCCGAACCGGTCCAGTGCCGTATCGACCAGGCGGCCACAGGCGCCTTTGTCGGTGACGTCGGCGGCCATGAATTCCGCCGCCCCGCCGTCGGACACGATATCCGCCGCCATCTCGCCGCCGCGCTCCGCGTCGCGCCCTGTCAGCAACACGGATGCGCCGGCATCGCCGAAGGCCCTCGCAATCGCCGCCCCGATGCCCGAAGTGCCACCGGTCACCAATACCACCGCCCCGCTGAAATCCATCGCCCCGCTCCCTTGTCGCAATCAGTCTCTGTCCGGAACCGTATCATCCGTGAATTTTCGCGTCTGGCCAAGTGAATCCGGCAAGGCTGGCCCTATCGGCGTTGGGCGAGCGGGTGATATGGTTCGCGCAGGTTTCAAGCTGCCGGCCAGTTCCCTTTTGACGGCAACCGTCGGCGTGGGAGGTTGCGCGCCATCCGGCGCGCCTTAATATCTGGAGTTTCCGCCATGCGCTATCCGACAAACGATCTCGAACATTTCTTCATGCCCTTCACGGCCAACAAGGCCTTCAAGGCGAATCCGCGCCTGATGGTGGCCAGCAAGGGCGTCGAATGCACGACGCATGAGGGCCGCACGATCCTCGACATGTCCTCGGGCCTATTCTGCGCGCCGGCCGGGCATAGCCGCCCGGAAATCGCCGACGCGGTTTCCGAAATGCTGCGCGAATGCGCCTATGTCGCGCCGTTCCAGCATGGCCAGCCCGCCGCCTTCGAACTGGCGCGGCGCCTCAAGGCCATCATGCCGGGCGAACTGAATTATACCTTCTTCACCAATTCCGGCTCTGAATCGGTGGATACGGCGCTGAAGATCGCGCTGCAGTATCACCGCGCCAAGGGCCAGGGCCAACGTATTCGTTTCGTCGGCCGCGAGCGCGCCTATCACGGCGTCAATTTCGGCGGCATGTCGGTGCAGGGCATGGTCAAGAACAAGGAAGCCTTCGGGCCGGGCCTGGTCGGCGTGCTGCATATGCGCCACACCTGGAGCGAGGATGAGTTGTTCGTGCGCGGCCAGCCGGAGAAGAATGGCGTGGAGCTTGCCAATGATTTGCAGCGCTTCTGCGATTTGCACGGCGCGGACACCATTGGCGCCTGCATCGTCGAGCCGGTGGCCGGATCGACCGGCGTATTGTGCCCGCCCAAGGGCTATCTGAACCGCCTGCGCGAAATCTGCGACGCGAACGGCATCCTGCTGATCTTCGACGAGGTCATCACAGGCTTCGGCCGCATCGGCGGCAAATTCGCCGGCGACGTCTTCGGCGTGACACCTGATATCATGACCATGGCCAAGGCGCTGACCAACGCCGCCATCCCGATGGGCGCGGTCGCGGTCACCGACCATGTCTACAAGACCATCATGGACGCCACGCCGGGCGTGGAAATGTTCCACGGCTATACCTATTCGGCCCATCCGGCAGCCTGCGCGGCCGCCATCGCGGCGCTGGACATCTATGAAAACGAAGGCCTGTTCGCGAAGGCTGCGGAACTGTCGGACTATTTCCTGGACGCGATCTTCTCGCTGAAGGATTTGCCGGTGGTCACCGATATTCGCGGCATCGGCCTGCTGGCCGGCGTCGATCTCGCGGCCAAGGACGGTACGCCTGGCGCGCGCGGCGGCCAAGCGGTCCAGGATCTCTGGGAAGAGGGCGTCATGGTCAAGATGACCGGCGACACCGCCTGCATCGCCCCGCCCTTCATTTCCGAGAAAAGCCATATCGACCGGATGGCCGAGGGGCTGCGCAACGTCTTCGGGAAATACTGATCAAGCTGTCAGCTATCGGCCGTCAGCTCTCAGCCAGATTTTTTGGCTGACGGCTGACAGCTGAAGGCTGATGGCTCAATTAGGGCTGGCCGCTTGCGTTTGAATCCGTATTATGCCGCCAATCCGGCCCTGGACAGGGCGGCTGTTCGACAATCCATGCATTCACAGACGGGGGACAGGAGCGTCCAATGACTGAAAAGCTTTATCATTTCATCGGTGGCGAGCGGGTCGATGGGACCAGCAGCAGATTCGGCGACGTGTTCAACCCGGCGACCGGCGAGGTGCGGTCCCAGGTGCCCTACGCCAACGCGAACGATGTGGACCAGGCGGTCCAGTCGGCGGTGAAGGCCTTCGAGACCTGGTCGAAGATGTCCGCGCCGCGCCGCAGTCAGGTTATGTTCAGTTTCCGCGAACTGCTGATTGCGAGCATGGACGAACTGGCGGATATCGTCGGCCAAGAACATGGCAAGACCATCGCCGACGCCAAGGGCTCGATCCAGCGCGGCGTTGACGTCACCGAATTCGCCTGCGGTATTCCGCATCTGTTCAAGGGTGAGTTCTCGTCCAATGTCGGCGGCGGCATCGATACTTTCTCGCAGCGCGAGCCGATCGGCGTGGTCGGCGGCATCACGCCGTTCAATTTCCCGGTCATTGTGCCGCTGTGGATGGGCGTGATGGCGATCGCCTGCGGCAACAGCTATATCAATAAGCCGTCGGAGCGCGACCCCTCGGCGGCGCTCTATTTGGGCGAGCTATGGAAAAAGGCGGGCCTGCCGGACGGCGTGTGGAACGTGGTCAACGGCGACAAGGAAGCCGTCGATGCCCTGTTGCAGCACCCCGATGTGCCGGCGATCAGCTTCGTCGGCTCGACTGTGGTCGGCGAATATATCTACCACGAAGGCACCAGGCAGAATAAGCGCGTGCAGGTCTTCGGCGGCGCGAAGAACCACATGATCGTGATGCCCGACGCTGACATGGACCAGGCGGTGGATGCGCTGATCGGTTCGGCCTACGGCTCGGCCGGCCAGCGCTGCATGGCGATCTCGGTCGCCGTCCCGGTTGGCGAAGGCACGGCGGATGCGCTGATCCAGAAGCTGACGCCGCGCGTCCAGGCCCTGCGTTACGGCCCCTGGAACGACCCCGAGGCCGATATGGGCCCGGTCATCACCGCCCAGGCCAAGGAGCGTATCGAAAACTACATCGAACAGGGCGTCAAGGCCGGCGCCAACCTGGTCGTCGATGGCCGCGGCGCCTCGCTGCAGGGTTACGAGGGCGGCCATTTCTGCGGCGGCTCGCTGTTCGATCAGGCTACCACCGACATGTCGATCTATCAGGACGAAATCTTCGGCCCGGTGCTGACCACGGTGCGCGCCAACGATTTCGACCAGGCGGTCAAGATGGTCAACGACCACGAGTTCGGCAACGGCGTCTCGATCTTCACCCGCGACGGCGACGCCGCGCGCACATTCGCCAACCAGGTGGATGTCGGCATGATCGGCATCAACGTGCCGATCCCGGTGCCGCTGGCTTTCCACAATTTTGGCGGTTCCAAGCGGTCGAAATTCGGCGACACTCAGATGCACGGCCCCGAATCGGTACGCTTCTTCACCAAGATGAAGACGATCTCGGCCCGCTGGCCCAGCGGCATCCGCGAAGGCGCGGTGTTCTCCATGCCGACCGCCGGCAGCTGATCGGCGCAAGAATACCGGAACGAAGGGTGCTCCCGTGGGGGCGCCCTTTTTCGTTTGAAAGCATACTGAAAGCAAATGGCTGTTTTTTTATTCGGTATGATTGGAATCGCTTGCGCGGTGCGATCAAGCTGTTAGGCTGCATGCGACAAAACCAATGAAGAATGTGATTCAGGGAGTATCGACATGATCCATGCTATTTTTCGGCGCGGCCTTTATGCCGTGGCCGCAGTCTTCGCTATTGTTCTGTTCGCCGCGCCGGCCTCGGCCGCCGAGGATTGCCCGCGCGGCGATCTCGACGAGCGTTTCTGCGACCGCGACGGCGATCTGACCGCTGACACGCCGACCGATCCGGCCAAGCAGCTCGATCCCGACACGCTGATTTTCGCCTACACGCCGGTCGAGGATCCGGCGGTCTACAAGTCCGCCTGGGCGGATTTCCTGACACATCTGGAGAAGAAGACCGGCAAGAAGGTGCAGTTCTTCCCCGTGCAGTCGAACGCGGCGCAAATCGAGGCGATGCGCTCCGGCCGCCTGCACATCACCGGCTTCAACACCGGTTCGAACCCGCTTGCCGTCAACTGCGCCGGCTTCGTCTCCTTCACCATCATGGCGGGGCTCGACGGCGATTTCGGATACGAGATGGAGATTCTCACCTATCCGGGCAGCGGCATCGAGAAGGTCGAGGACATCAAGGGCAGGACGCTCGCCTTCACCTCGCCGACCTCGAACTCCGGCTTCAAGGCGCCCTCGGCGCTGCTCAAGGCCGAATTCGACATGCTGCCCGACCGCGACTTCAAGACCACCTTCTCGGGCAAGCACGACAACTCGATCCTCGGTGTCGCCAACAAGGACTACGACGCCGCGTCGATCGCCAACTCGGTCAAGATCCGCATGATCAAGCGCGAGGTCGTCAAGGAGGATCAGCTCAAGGTTCTCTACAAGTCGCAGACCTTCCCGACCACCGGCTACGGCTACGTCAACAACCTGAAGCCGGAACTCGCCAAGAAGATCAAGGATGCGTTCTTCAGCTTCGTGTGGGAGGGCTCGTCGCTCAAGGAGGAGTTCGAGAAGAACGGCGAAGGCCAGTTCATCCCGATCACCTACAAGGAGCACTGGGCGGTCATCCGCACCATCGACAAGGCCAACAACGTCTCCTATGCGTGCAAGTGAGGCTTGATGGCTGAACATGCGCTTGCCCCGGGGCGCTAGCGGATGCTGCGTCTCGAGGGCCTGACCAAGCGTTACAGGACCGGCGATGAAGCCCTCAAGGGCGTCGATCTGGAGGTGCCGAAGGGCCAGGTGATGGCCCTCATCGGCCCCTCCGGCGCCGGCAAGAGTACGCTGATCCGCTGCATCAACCGGCTGGTCGAACCGACCAGCGGGCGGGCGGTGCTGGACGGCATGGACGTCACCGCGCTGGGGGCCGGTGGTCTGCGCCAGGCGCGCCGGCGGATGGGCATGATCTTCCAGGAATACGCCTTGGTCGAACGGCTGACGGTGATGGAGAACGTGCTGTCGGGCCGGCTCGGCTATGTCGGGTTCTGGCGAAGCTGGTTTCGCAAATATCCTCAATCCGACATCGACGAGGCGTTCCGGTTGCTCGACCGCGTCGGGCTGATGGAATACTGTGACAAGCGTGCCGACGAACTTTCCGGCGGCCAGCGCCAGCGCGTCGGCATCGCCAGGGCGCTGATCCAGGACCCGGCGCTGCTGCTGGTCGACGAGCCCACGGCGAGCCTCGACCCCAAGACCTCGCGCCAGATCATGCGGCTGATCTGCGAGCTTTGCGAGGAGCGCGAACTGGCCGCCATCATCAATATCCACGACGTCCTGCTGGCGCAGATGTTCGTGCCACGCATCGTCGGCCTGCGCCTGGGCGAGATCGTCTATGACGGGCCGGCCGGCGGGCTGACGCCCGATGTGCTGACCGAAATCTATGGCGAGGAAGACTGGGAAGCCACCATCAAGAAAGACCCGGATGAGGACAAGAATGGCGACGGTGTCGAGGAGTCCACCGAGGAACATATGCAAGGGTTGACGTAGGGCCATGGCGGAAGTTGCCGTAACCACAACAGGCCAACGCTGGCGCAAGCCGCCCCTG
>DAOVHN010000762.1 GCA_030671915.1 Pseudomonadota bacterium | reverse complement strand
GGCACGGCGCGCCTCACCCATTGCATGCGCTGGCTGGGGCTGGCCAAGCGGTCGCTGGAGATCGCCCATGCCTATATCGCCGAGCGCGAGGGCTTCGGCATCAAGCTGGCCGAGCGCGAGAGCGTGCAGCTGCTGCTGGGCGAGGCGGCCAAGGAAATCCATATCGGGCGGTTGCTGACGATGAACGCCGCCTGGAAGCTGGATCAGGGCGATTTCGCCCGCAAGGAGGTCTCGATCGCCAAGGTCCATGTGGCCGACACGCTGCACAAGGCGGTGGATACGGCGATCCAGCTTTGCGGCGCGCGGGGCTATTCCGCCGATACCGTGCTGGAATGGATGTACCGCTACGCCCGCCAGGCGCGGCTGGTGGATGGCGCGTCCGAGGTCCACAAAATGGTGCTGGCCCGCTACTACCTGAATGAAGGCACGGATTTCTGGTCCTGGGGCGCTTGATGGAGGAACGGCGCGCGGCGCTGGCCGCCTGGCTTCGCGACGCCGCCGGCGCGGATAGTCTCGAAATCCTCGCCATGGACAAGCTCAGCGGCGGGGCGATCCAGGAAAACTGGGGGCTCAAGGTTTCGGTGGATGGCGCGGTGCGGGACTGGGTCCTGCGCACCGATGCGCCGTCCGGCGTCTCCACCAGCCACGGCCGGGTGGAGGAATTCGCGCTGTTGAAGGCCGCGCACGAGGCCGGGGTGACGGTGCCCGAACCGCTGTTCCTGAACACCGGCAAGACCCTGCTGGGAAAACCTTTCTATGTGATGGAGCGGGTTTTCGGCCGCGCCGAGGGGCATATCCTGACCCGCGATCCCGCGCTGCGGGGCGAGGGCGGGGACCGGCTGGTGGAACGGCTGGGGGCCGAGATGGCGCGCATTCATTCGATTCGCCCGCCGCGCGACGACCTGGATTTCCTGCCGCTGCCCGACGCCCCGCCGGCGTTGCATCGCGTCGCCACATACCGCGGTTATCTGGACGAACTGCCGGACCCGAACCCGGCGCTTGAATATGCGCTGCGCTGGCTGGAGCGGCGCGCGCCCGCCACGCCCGAATTGATGCTCTGCCACAGCGATTTCCGCACCGGCAACTGCATGGTGGACGGCGGGGAGCTGACCGGCATCCTGGACTGGGAGTTCGCGTCCTGGAGCGACCCGATGGAGGATATCGCCTGGTTCTGCGCCCGCTGCTGGCGTTTCGGCGCGTGGGCGCGCGAGGCCGGCGGCATCGGCGACCGCGAAGCCTTTTATCGCGGCTATGAGGCGCAATCGGGCCGCGCGGTGGACCGTGGCATCATTCCCTACTGGGAGGTCATGGCGGCGGTGCGCTGGGCGGTGATCGCGCTGCAGCAGGGCGAGCGGCATCTGTCGGGCGGCGAGGAGTCGCTGGAGCTGGCGCTGACCGGCCTGCGCGCGCCGGAGATGGAGCTGGACGCGCTGATGGATATCGCGCGGATCCAAGGGGAGGGCAGGGCATGAGGCAACGCCCCGACGCTGCCGAACTGGAACGGCTGGCCGAGGCCATCTTGCGCGAACATCCCCTGCCGGACGACAGACAAGACCGCAGCT
>DAOVHN010000752.1 GCA_030671915.1 Pseudomonadota bacterium | reverse complement strand
GGCAGCCTGGTGGGCGATACGTCCAGCCAGCCATTCCAGAAATAGTCGAAGCTTATCGGCCCTAGATAGGGAAAAACGCCGTTCAACCGCCGCCCCAGCCAGGCGGCGCTGTCGCGCGCGTTGTTGTTGACGCCCAGGCCGCCGCCGCCGCCGATCACCAGACGCCCCGCGGTGTCGAAGAAAAAGAAGAAGCCCGAGCCGAGCTCCGCGAAGCTCTGCCCTCGGGGCAACATGCGGTTGCGGATTTCCGGCGCTATGGGCGGTGTCGCGCCCAGCGCGGAGGCGACGGGATACCAGGCCGTGTCCAGCCCCGGCCAGAGCCCGGACCGGTGCGCGTTGGTCGCCAGCAGCACCGCGCGGGCGCGGACGTCGCCATGGGCCGTCGCCAGCCGCCAGCCGGCGCCGTCGCGGGCGATTCCGGTGACGGCTGTGCGGCCGTGGATCGCCGCGCCGGCCTTTTGCGCCGCCACCGCCAGGCCGCGCGAGAAGGCGAGCGGTTGCAGGTTGCCGCCCTCGTGGAACATCAGCGCCGCCTGGAAGCGGTCGCTGCCGACCTGCGCCGTCACGCCGGACTCGTCCAGCATCTCGACCGCCTTGCCCCGGCGGGCCCACTGTTCCGCCTTGGCCTGGGCCCCGGCGAGCGTCTTGTCGTCGCCCTTGCGCACGACGCTGACGGTGCCGGTCTGGCGGGCGTCGCAATCGATTCCGTGGCGTTCGATCAGGTCGAAGACGAAGGCCCCGGCGCCGGACTGTAAATCGTTCAGCCGTTCGCCGTAATCGGGGCCATAACGAGCCGTCACTCCGTCGGGCGTGTTGTACGTCCAGTCCGGGGTGCAGTGGCCGGCATTGCGGCCCGACGCGCCCCAGCCGGGTTCATGCGCCTCCAGGACGGTGACGTCGTGGCCACCCTCTGCCAGATGCAGCGCCGCCGACAGGCCGCAATAGCCGGCGCCGACGATGGCGATATCGGAATCCACGGCCCCGGGCAGGGCAGGGCAGTCCGGCGCCGGCTGCGCGGTCACCGACCAGAGCGATTCCTCCAGCGGCGTCCATTGCGGGTTGACGAACATTTACCCGAGCGCCTGATCGAGGTCGGCGATGACGTCCCCGACGCTCTCGATACCGATGGACAGGCGCACCACGTCGGGGCCCGCGCCGGCGGCGATCAACTGTTCGTCGGTCAGCTGCCGATGGGTCGTGGAGGCCGGATGCAGGATCAGCGAGCGGGTGTCGCCGATATTGGCGAGATGGCTGATAAGCTCGACCCCTTCCACCAGCGCCACGCCGGCCTCGAAGCCGCCCTTCAGGCCGAAGGTGAAGACGGCGCCGGCGCCCCTGGGCAGGTATTTCTTCGCCAGTTTCCGATAGGGGCTGGACTCCAGCCCGGCATGGGAAACCCAGCTCACCGCCGGGTGCTTTTCAAGCCACTCTGCCACCGCCAGCGCGTTGGCGACCTGGCGTTCGACGCGCAGCGCCAGCGTTTCGATGCCCAGCAGCGTCAGCCAGGCATTGAAGGGCGACTGGCTGGGGCCGAGGTCGCGCAGGGTCACCGCATGGCTGTAGAGGGTGAAGGCGAGGTC
>DAOVHN010000461.1 GCA_030671915.1 Pseudomonadota bacterium | reverse complement strand
GGCAGGGCCCCTGAAAAAAACCGATAATTCGGGAGGAAACATGAACAAAATTAAATTGATAAAGGCGGCCGGCGCTATTGCGGCGGTTGCCGCATTGGCTTCATCGCCGGCCCTGGCGACGGAAGGCTATTTCTCGCACGGCTATGGCGCAATCAACAAATCCATGGCCGGCGCCGGCGTGGCGCTGGGCATGGATGCCATGTCGCAGGCAATCAATCCGGCCTCGCTGACCGGGGTCGATTCCCAGTTCACCGCCGACATATCGGTCTTCAGCCCGCACCGCAGCCATACGGTTACAGGAACGCCGAGTGGTCCGCCAGCGTTCGGGCTCAACGAGGGATCGTTCGACAGCGACCGGGATTACTTTCTGATTCCAGGAATGGCGGGCAGCTACACGATCGACCCCGTTTCGGCCTTCGGTTGGGCCTTCTACGGCAATGGCGGCATGAATACGACGTGGAAGGAACCGGCGGGCGGTGTTTTCTATGCCGGCAAGACGGGCGTGGATCTTGGGCAGGGTTTCTTGCAGTTCACCTATGCAAGGGAGCTGACACCCGGCGTATCGGTCGGCGTCAGCCCAATTCTGGTGGCGCAAAGATTCAAGGCCTTCGGTTTGGGCTCATTTGGTGCCTTCGGCTTCTCAAGCGATCCCGCCAATTTGACCGATAACGGTTATGACTGGTCGTATGGCTATGGTGGCAAGATTGGCGTCCAGGCCGATATCGGCGGTGGCTTCAGTTTTGGCGCCGCCTACCAGACGCAAATGTACATGACCGAG
The DNA here is from genome assembly GCA_030671915.1 of Pseudomonadota bacterium. Taxonomy (GTDB): domain Bacteria; phylum Pseudomonadota; class Alphaproteobacteria; order UBA8366; family JADFVY01; genus JADFVY01. The sequence continues at coordinate 2,207 of DAOVHN010000461.1, read as the reverse complement.
TTCGACAAGTATGCCGGGCTGTTCGCGGAACAGGGCGATTTCGATATCCCCGCCACCTTGCAGGCCGGATTCGGTTGGGATTCGGGTGCGGGCGTCAAGGTCGCGCTGGATTACAAGCGTATCTTTTACGGCGATATTGCCGCGATCGCCAACCCCTTCATGCCGAATATGGTGCCAGGCAATCTTGGCACCAACAATGGGGCCGGGTTTGGCTGGGAGACTATCAATGCCTACAAGCTCGGCGTCGAGTGGCAGGCGTCGCCTGCGATTGCCCTCCGTGCCGGCGTCGGCCTCAACGACAACCCGATTCCGTCGTCCGAGGTGATGTTCAACATCCTTGCCCCGGGTGTGCAGGAGCAGCATTACACGGCCGGCCTGACCTGGCAGGTCAGCCCGAACAGCGCCGTGAATTTCGGCCTGATGTACTCACCGTCCAGTAGCGTCAGCGGCCCCAACCCGCTTGATAGCAATCAGACCATCCAAATCGAGATGTGGCAGTGGGAAAGCACGGTCGGCTGGACCTGGACCTTCTGACATCTTAATCGAAATCGAACAGTTGAGGGCCGGTCCGTTGACCGGCCCTTTTCTTTTGCGGCTTCCGGATTAGGCTCGCGCATTCGCATGCCGGTGCTAATATGGTGTCCTTGAAGAGATTGCTCTATCACGGGCAGGATGGACGGACACAAGGACAGGGTATGAACGCAAGAACTTTCGCGGGCGTCCTCGTCGCCGCGGCCTTCGCCACGCAGCCGGCGGCGGCCACCGAGGGATATTTCTCGCACGGCTATGGCGCGGTGAACAAATCAATGGCGGGCGCGGGCGTCGCGGCCGGCTTCGACGCCATGTCACAGGCCACCAATCCGGCCTCGCTGGCGCTGGTCGAAACGCAGTTTACGGTCGATCTGTCGGTCTTCAGCCCGCGTCGCAGTTACGAGGTGACTGGCGCCCCCAGCGGCGCGGCGGACACGTTCGGTCTCGAAGAGGGCAGCTTCGACAGCGACGAGAACTATTTTTATATCCCCTCGATCGGCAACGCCTGGGAGATCGACGATTCCTCGTCCTGGGGATGGGCGCTCTACGCCAATGGCGGCATGAATACCACATGGCCGGACGAGGCTGTCTGCACGGTAGGCACAGGACCGTTCTGCGGAGGCCCGGCCGGAGTCGATCTCGGCCAGGCCTTTCTGCAGTTCACCTATGCGCAGGAAATCTCGCCCGAGGTCTATCTCGGCATCAGCCCGATCATCGCGGTCCAGCGTTTCAAAGCCGAGGGCCTGGCCGCCTTCTCCGGCATGTCGGCCGACCCCGACAGTCTGACCGACGAGGGCTATGACTGGTCTTACGGTTACGGCGTCAAGATCGGGATTCAGGCGGATATCGGCGCTGGCTTCAGCTTCGGGGCGGCCTACCAGAGCGAAATGTTCATGACCGACTTCAAGAAATATTCGGGCCTGTTCGCAAATGGCGGCGAATTCAATATTCCCGCGACGATACAGACCGGTTTCGCCTGGCAGGCGCAGTCGGGCTTTGTCGTCGCGCTGGACTACAAGCGGATATTCTATGGCGACGTCGACGCCATCTCCAACGCATTCGCCAAGCTCGACACAGCATCCGACCCCCTGGTGCTGTTCGGCAGCCCCGGCGGCCCCGGTTTCGGCTGGGAGGACGTCGATATTATCAAGCTCGGCCTCGAGGTTCCGGTGGGCTCGTCGGTCAGGCTGCGGGCTGGCGCCTCGCTGAACACCAATCCCATCGCCGAATCCGAGGTCATGTTCAACATCCTGGCGCCCGGCGTGCAGGAGCAGCACTATACCGCCGGGATGACATGGCAGATCGGCGACAACCACGCAATCAACATCGCCGGCATGTATTCGCCGTCTGCCTCAGTGCAAGGCCCCAATCCCATGGAGCTTGCGGACCAGCAGACGATCGAGCTGGAAATGTCGCAATGGGAAGCGACGATCGGCTGGACCTGGAATTACTAGCCCGGATTTCTCACCAGGATGACGCCGTCATCGCACCGGGCGGAGTCCGGTCCGTCAGGAGAAGGCCGAAAAGCGTAGCTGCGCTACGGTCGAGGCCTTCGACGCCGCGGGCGGCCCGCCCGGCGCGACCCTTCGGGCGCGGCGGACAGGCCGACAGGCTGCGTCAAAGCGCTTGCCCGATGCGCGGCATCGCGCCGCGCGCTTTTCCTGTCCTGTCGGCCT
>DAOVHN010000616.1 GCA_030671915.1 Pseudomonadota bacterium | reverse complement strand
GACCAGATGGCCGTCGCCGGTGCGCACCAGCTCCCAGCGCCAGTCCAGCTTGGCCTTCGGGTTCGTATTGGGCGACAGCCAGACCTCGGAGCCGGGCTCCGCCAGCCCCATCATCGAGCCCGGATTGGCGCAATGGGCGACGATCTGAGCGCCGGACTCCATCTCGATATCGGCGAGGAAGCGCTTGTAGCGGCGCAGCAGGCGGCCGCGGGTGAGGGGCGTGGGGAATTTCATGCGCATATCCGTTTCGATGTTGGCCCCACCATGCAGCGGCGGCGGGAAAATCTCCAGCCTGCTTTAACCGTTCGTTCAAACCCTGGCGTCTAGTCTTCCGGCGGACTTTCCATAGGGTAGGGGGATCAAGGATGAAGATATCGAAGATTGTCATGGCGCCCGCGCTGGCCGGTGCGTTGTTCGGTCTGGCCGCCTGTGGCGGCGGTGGCGGTGGAAATTCTTCCGGCGACGGCAGGGCCGCGCAGGCCACCAAGGCGTTGTTCGCGCCGGCGGTCAAGGTCAAGGGATCGATGGTGACGCCTGGCGGTGATCAGGCCAACGGTTGCGTGCTGGAAATCTACAATATCAAGACGTCGGAGCGGGTGAAGGAGTCGACCGTTTCGGGTCGCTTCTCGATTTCATTCCAGAACCCCGCCAATATGGACGGGCTGCGGTTCCGGGGCCTGTGCGACGGCGCGGAGGTATACAAATCAACCGACTATTCCGCCGACAGGCTGGCCAACATGAACTGGAAGGTCAATCTCGGCGAGATCACCGTCGCGCGCGGGATGCTGACGGCGTTCGGCAAGGTCGTGGATGAGGCCGGCGCGGCGCCCGAGGGCTGCAGCGTCGGGGTCTATCCGGCGGGCAGACAAGAGCCCGTGGTCAGCTGGCCGGCGGCCGGCAAATACAGCGGCCAACTCGATCTGGCCCAGTCCGGCAAGATGTTCACCATCGAGGCCAGTTGCCCCGGTTACGCGAAGCGCGGAACGTCGGGTGTCCTTACGCCCGATATGGTCGTTAGCGGGACCAGCACGATCAGTGTCAGGGATCTGGTGGTGAGAAAATAAACCGGGTCGGGGGCGGCCTGTTTCGCCGCCCCGCCCGCATGGCGGGTCCCATATAATTGCTTGGCCCGAAACCAGTTGCGTCGTAGGGTTGCCGTTAATATCCAACGATCCTATGGGGAGGGCCGTATGATGTCGATTACCGTATTCGTCCGTGCAATGTTGCGTTTTCTGACCTGTGGCGCCGTGCTGGCGCTGGCCGTCTCCTGCCAGGCCGAAAAAATGGCCAAGGGGGACCAGCCGCTGGTGACCGTAAAGGGCTCGGTGGTCACCGAGGACGGCGCGCCGGCCAGCGATTGCAAGCTGGAATTCTACGATACCGCAACGGTGAAGCCCAATTACGTCTGGGACGTTCCCGCCGATTTCACCCACCGGCTGCAAACCGCCAAGGTGGTGAAAGATTTCTACTTCCGTGTGCGCTGCAAGGGCGCGCGCGTGGCGGCGCGGTCGCGCATCTACAACATGACCTACCTGTCCGATAACGATTTCATCGTCGATCTCGGCCGGATGACCGTGGGCGCCGGCATGATCGCGGTCACGGGGCAGATCGCGACCCGGGACGGTTCGGCCCCGGCCGCCTGCAAGCTTGGCCTCTATACCGGCTTCCACAGCAAGCCGTCGGTCAGCTGGGACGTCGCCGGCGCGATCGCCGTCACGTTCGAGCGCGAGAAAGTGGACGAGCATTTCCAGTTCCGCCTGGAATGCGAGGGCTATTCCGAACCCTTCATTTCGCCCAAGCGCCCGGAAAGCTGGCTGGACGAGACCGGCGGCAAGATCGAGTTGGGCGCGATGCTGGTGCGGAAATAATCCGGCCCGGCGGGTAACCGCCGGTTACGGCTTGCGTACGAAATTGTGGCCTTTGCCGTTTGGTTCCCTGTTGAGCGGTGACCTTCGCACCGCACCGGCCTATGATCGTACGCTGTTTCAATCCGGGACTTATTCATGGCCGACGCGAAGACCTATACCGCCGCGCTGCTGATTATCGGCAACGAGATCCTGTCGGGGCGCACGACGGACGCGAACCTGCCCTATATCGCCGGGCGGCTGAACGCTCTTGGCATCCGGCTTTCCGAGGTGCG
>DAOVHN010000079.1 GCA_030671915.1 Pseudomonadota bacterium | reverse complement strand
GGGTCAGGCTGAAATGGCCGACTTACCGTGAAGGCCTGAAGGGGTTGTTATGAAGCGACTTTCTTCGCCACCTCCTCGATCGCGCCCATAAGGCGGGACAGGTTTTCCTCGTCCGACAGGCGGTGGTCGCCGCCCTTGACGAGGGTCACGATCACGTCCGCGCCGGTCAGCGATTCGGCCGTGCGAGTGGCGAACAGCCAGGGAACGGTTTCGTCTTCCATGCCGTGCAGGATTCTCACCGGGCCGTCGAACGGGATCGGCTGGCCGAACAGCAGATGATTCCGCCCCTCCACGATCAGCCTGAGTGTAATTCGGTCCGGATCGTCGACATAGTCCGATTCCCTCAGCCAGACGCCATCGCGTTCCAGCGTCGCGCGGTCGGCCGCGGGCAGGCGTTCCCAGATCAGGGCCTCGGTGAAATCGACGGCCGGCGCGACCAGCACCAAGCCTTTTACGCGGTCGGGCCGCGCAAGAGCGGCAAGCAGGGCGATCCAGGCGCCCATGGATGAGCCGACCAGAACCACCGGCCCTCGAACCACCTGATCCAGCACGGCCAGTGAGTCGTCCAGCCAGCCCCCGATAGTGCCATCGGTGAAGGCGCCGTCCGACTCGCCGTGACCGCGATAGTCGAAGCGCGTACAGGCGCGGCCGGCGGCGGCGCAATGCGCCTCCAGCGCCAGGGCCTTGGCCCCCGCCATATTCGACCGGAAACCGCCGCAAAACATGATTTCCGGGCCGATTCCGCTGGCTCGGTTGAAGGCGATGCGGGGTTCGCGGTGTTCAAGCAGCATTGAAATTGCCGTATTCAGTTGGTATGCCCGGTTCGCAGGGGAGTTGGTGAGACTCCCCCTAGAGCCGATCCGGGTTGATTGGAATCGCCTTTGGCGATCCAACAACACGGTGAATTGGCTCTATCTTAAGTGTCGAGCGGATTCACGCAATTGATCGTGAGTGCGATCAATCACGATCCGCTCCAGGAGAAAACTCGGCATATGACGCCTTCCGATACAACCAGCATGATGGCCAACCCGTCAAGCGGACATGCGCCCGTAATCCTGCAGGTTCTGCCTTCGCTGGGAGGCGGCGGGGTGGAGCGCGGCACCGTGGAGATGACCGCGGCCCTGACGGAAGCCGGCTGGACGGCCCTGGTGGTCTCCAGCGGCGGGCCGATGGTCCGAGATATCGAGCGCGCGGGCGGCAAGCATATACAGTTGCCGGTTCACTCGAAAAACCCCTTCGTCATGCGCAAGAACAAGAGTCGGTTGGCCCGGGTCGTCAATGAATATCGCGTCGATCTCATCCATGCGCGTAGCCGCGCGCCTGCCTGGAGCGCGCTCGGCGCCGCCCGGCGGACCGGAACGCCGTTCGTTACAACCGTGCACGGGCCATACGGTTTCGGCCTGCCCTTCAAGCGGCTGTACAATTCCGTAATGACCCGCGGCGACCGTGTGATCGCCGTATCGGAATTCATCCGCGGCTATATCCTGGACAACTACAAGAAAGTCGACCCCGACCGTATCCGGGTGATCCACCGGGGCGTAAATATCGACATTTTCGACCCGGCCAGGACCACCGCCGCGCGGGTTATCCATCTGGCGACGGAATGGCGCATTCCCGACGGCGTGCCGGTCGTGATGCTGCCCGGACGGCTGACCCGGTGGAAGGGGCACCAGGTACTGTTCGAGGCGCTGGCGCAGTTGAAGGACCGACCGATGCGCTGCCTGATTGTGGGCGATGATCAGGGCCGCACCGGCTACCGGCGCGAACTGGACACGATGGTGCAAAAACTGGGCCTTCAAAGCGTTGTCCATATCGTCGGCAATTGCCGCGACATGGCGGCGGCATACAAGCTGTCGGACGTGGTGGTTTCGGCATCGACAGAACCCGAGGCATTCGGCAGGACCGTTGCCGAGGCGCAGGCGGTCGGCAAGCCGGTGATCGCGCCCAACCATGGCGCCGCGCCGGAAATCCTGCTGCCGGGAGTCACCGGCTGGCTGGTGCCGCCCAACGATCCGCATGCGCTGGCCGGGGCGCTGGAAAAAGCGCTGGACCTGGACACGGATGCGCGCGAGCGCCTGGCACAGGCCGCGATCGCAAGGGTACACGACAATTTCACAACACGAAAAATGTGCGACGCCACCATCGCGGTCTATCGTGAACTGCTGGGCGATTCCAAATGAGCCGCGGTCCTGTCCGCCGGATTCTTGTCATAAAACTGGACGGTTTCAGCGATTTCGTCCTAGCGTTCGGCGCCTTTAATGCGATCCGGCATCATCACGCCGATGCCCATATCATCCTGATGACCACCAAACGATACGGCGAGCTGGCGCGAAAAAGCGGCTGGTTCGACGAGGTCTGGGAGGACGGTGCGCCCGCCCGGGGCCGTTTCGGCAAGGTGGCCAAATTGATCCGCCGTCTGCGCCGCACGCCGCTGGACCGCGTCTACGACCTGGAAAACACACAGCGCACCGGGCGCTACCGTTTCTGGATGAAGGATTTCTGGGGCAACAAGGCCGACTGGTCATACAGCAGCCGGGGATTCCTGCCCTTCCTGCGGGCCTCGCAGAACATCCCGGAACATTATGTCGAACAGCTTGTCCACCAGTTGGCCGACGCCGGCATAACCGATATGCCGACACCCGATCTTTCATGGCTGACCACCGGCTATGGCGGGCGTTACGGGCTTCAGGACGGCTACGTGCTGATCGCGCCCGGCGGAACCTTCGCGCGGGAAGGAAAGGGATGGCCCGTGGAGCGGTTCTCCGAGCTTGCGCGGCGCCTGGCGATCGAGGGGCGACGGCCCGTGATCATCGGCGAACAGGCGGACGCCGCGACCAACCAGGTCATCGCCGCGGCCTCGCCCGAAGCTATGGACCTGAGTGGCAAAACTTCACTGTTCGACGTGGCCGTTCTTGCCACTCACGCCAGCGCCGCGCTGGGCAACGACAGCGGCATCGTCCATCTTCTGGCGGCCATCGGCTGCCCTACCGCCATCATGTTCTCTACGGCCTCCGATCCGGACCGCAATGCGCCGCGCGGGCGCTATGTCGTGATGCTTCGGCAGGAGAATCTCGCCGATCTGCCGGTCAGCGAGGTTGCGGCGGCCTTGCGCTTGCGCTAGATGAAGGCGCTTGAAACGGCTTTGCCCGCAACAACTGAAACAGATCGATCCCATTTGTCGCAGATATCATGGTAGCCATTACGCTTCCGGACGGCAGCGTCCGCAATTTCGACAAGCCGGTTAGCGGGGCTGAGCTCGCCGCCTCCATCGGGCCTGGCCTGGCCAAGGCCGCGCTTGCGCTTGTCGTTAACGGGGAGAAGAAGGATCTCGCCCATGTCATCGGTGGCGACGCCGCAGTCGCGATCGTCACGCGCGACAGCGAGGGGGCTCTGGAATTGCTGCGCCACGATGCGGCCCATGTCATGGCGGAAGCCGTGCAGGAACTTTATCCCGGCGTGCAGGTGACCTTCGGTCCGTCCACCGAGGATGGATTTTATTACGATTTTTATCGCGAGGAACCTTTTACGCCCGACGATCTGGTGAAGATCGAAAAGCGAATGGGGGAAATCGTCGACCGGGACGAGGCAATCACCCGCGAGGTCTGGGACCGCGACGAGGCGATCCGCTTCTTCAAGGAGCGGGGCGAAAACTTCAAGGCGGAGCATATCGAGACGCTGCCGCATGACGCGGATATTTCGATCTACCGCCAGGGCGAATGGCTGGATCTGTGCCTCGGCCCGCACCTGCCCTCCACGGGAAAACTGGGCAAGGCCTTCAAGCTGATGAAGCTGGCGGGTGCCTACTGGCGCGGCGACGCGCGCAACACCCAATTGCAGCGCATCTACGGCACGGCCTGGCGCACCGACAAGGAGTTGAAGGCCTATCTGACGAGGCTGGAAGAGGCCGAAAAGCGAGATCATCGCCGGCTGGGCCGCGAGATGGACCTGTTCCACATCCAGGAGGAAGCGGCAGGCAGCATTTTCTGGCATCATAAAGGCTGGATCTTGTACCGCGCCTGCCAGGCCTACATGCGCCGGCGGCTGGAGGCGGCCGATTATATCGAGGTGAAGACGCCGCAACTGGTGGACCGCTCGCTTTGGGAAAAATCGGGGCACTGGGAGAAATTTCGCGAGAACATGTTCGTCGCCGAGGTGGACGAGTCGGACTCCGGCGAGGGCGGCGCCAGCCGCCGCATGCTGGCGCTGAAACCCATGAACTGCCCGGGCCATGTGCAGATTTTCCGCCAAGGCATAAAGAGCTATCGGGACCTGCCGTTACGCATGGCCGAGTTCGGGTCCTGCCACCGCTACGAACCGTCCGGCGCGCTGCATGGGTTGATGCGCTTACGTGCGTTCACCCAGGACGACGCGCATATTTTCTGCACGGAGGACCAGATTACCTCCGAGACCGAGGCGTTCTGCGAACTGCTGCTGTCGATTTATCGCGATTTCGGCTTTACCGACGTCGTGGTGAAATTCTCAGACCGGCCGGAAGTACGCGCCGGCGAGGACGCAACCTGGGACAAGGCGGAGTCGGCGCTGCTTGAGGCGACCAAGGCCGCCGGGCTGGAATACACGCTAAATCCGGGCGAGGGCGCGTTCTACGGCCCAAAGCTGGAATTCGTGCTGAAAGACACGATCGGCCGCGATTGGCAATGCGGCACGCTGCAGGTCGATTTCGTGCTGCCCGAGCGCCTGGACGCGTCCTATGTCGGCGAGGACGGAGTCAAGCACCGGCCTGTAATGCTTCACCGCGCGATCCTGGGGTCGTTCGAGCGCTTTATCGGGGTGCTGATCGAGCATTATGCGGGCCGCTTCCCGCTGTGGCTGGCCCCGGTTCAAGCGGTGGTCACGACCATCACCAACGACGCCGACGGCTATGCGGCCAAGGTGCACGATGCGCTGGTCGAGGCCGGGATCAGGGCCGAACTCGACACGAGATCGGAAAAAATCAACTACAAGGTCCGTGAGCACAGCCACGCGAAAATCCCGGTCATGCTGGTCGTGGGCGCGCGCGAGGCCGAAGCCGGAACCGTTGCAATCCGGCGACTTGGGGGCAAGGATCAGGAAATTCTTGCACTCGACGATGCATTACATACACTTAAGGCGGAATCGCAGCCGCCGGACGCTTGATCGCCCTGCGACCGAGATACGAAGTTTTGTTTTTCAGGGAAAGAAACTGAGGAGGTTTCTATAGCCAGACCACCACGTCATGCGGGACCACCGGTCCGTGAAGGCCCCCGTATCAATGAACTGATCACCGTCAGCTCCGTCCGCCTTGTCGATGCGGAAGGCGAAATGAAGGGCGTTGTCCCCATCGAAGAAGCTCTCGAGCATGCCGCCCAGGCCGGGCTGGATCTCGTGGAGGTCTCTCCCAACGCCGACCCGCCTGTCTGCAAGATCCTCGATTACGGGAAGCTCAAGTTCCAGGAGCAGAAGAAAAAGAGCGAAGCCCGCAAAAAGCAGAAGATCATCGAGATCAAGGAGATCAAGATGCGCCCCAACATCGACACGCATGACTATGACGTGAAGATGAGGGCGATCCGCAAATTCATTGGCGAGGGCGACAAGGTCAAGGTGACGATCCGGTTCCGCGGGCGCGAGATGGCGCACCAGGAACTCGGCATGCGGCTGTTGAACCGCGTGCGCGAGGAAACCAGCGAGGAAACCAAGGTCGAACATGAGCCGGCCATGGAAGGCCGGCAAATGATCATGGTGCTGGCGCCGTCCAAGTAACCGGTGGCACGTCCGATAACGGAAAAATGGCGCGGGGCGTTCGGCCCCGTGCCTTTTTGTTCATGGAATCTCGTGCCATACCAGGGTTCGTTGATCATACCCATCCGATAGCGCGTGGCGTGGCGCCGGGTTTTGGAGCGACTTTTAGGGTCTTGCATGGTTACGCTGGACCGGGCGGTCCGGACAAACCATAAATGCTTTGCGCCTCACCTCTTGCATCGGCGGGCATCTGCCGTTATAAGGCCGCGCGGTACGGGGTTTGAAACTCCGTGCGAACTGGCGCGTCCGGGCCCGAGGGTATGCCTGGCCGCCTTTGAATCGAAAGGACATGAAATGCCCAAGATCAAGACCAAAGCAAGCGCGAAAAAGCGCTTCCGCCTGACCGCCAAGGGCAAGGTGCGTTTCAACAGCGCAGGCCTCAGCCATATGCTACGCCGCCGTTCGCAGAAGATGAAGCGAACCAATCGCGGCACGCAGATCATGGCAGCCGCTGACGCCAAGACCGTCAAGCGCTATTTCCTGCCCAACGCCTGATACCCAGTCCCAAGGAGTCTGAATAATGGCACGCGTCAAGCGGGGCGTCACCACGCACGCCCGTCACAAAAAAATTCTGAAACTGGCCAAGGGATCGCGCGGCCGCTCGAAGAATACGTTCCGGGCCGCGATCCAGCGGGTCGAGAAGAACCTGCAATATGCCTATCGCGACCGCCGCACCCGCAAGCGCGATTTCCGCAGCCTGTGGATCCAGCGCATCAATGCCGGCTCGCGACAGCACGGCCTGACCTATTCGCAGTTCATGAACGGCCTGAAGAGGGCCGAGATCGACCTGGACCGCAAGATCCTGGCCGAACTCGCCGTCAGCGAACCGGCGGCTTTCGAGTCGCTTGTCGGCCAGGCGCGCGAGGCGCTGGCCGCGACCGCGAAATAAGAAATTGAGGGTAGAGCGCCGCCGGAGCCCGGCGGCGAATTCCCGATGGATGACCTGAACGCACTGCGCGAAGAGCTTCTCGCCGCTGTCGAATCCGCGGATTCGGCGGAGGCGCTGGAAGAGCTTCGCGTTTCGGCGCTGGGCAAGAAGGGCCGCATTACCGGCCTGATGAAAACGCTGGGCCAGTTGTCGCCGGAAGAGCGGCGTGAGGCGGGCCAGGCGCTGAACGCGGTGAAGGATGATGTCGCGGCGGCGATGGAGGCGCGCAAAGCAACGCTCGGCGATGCCGCGCTTGAAGCCCAACTGGCGGCGGAGACGCTCGACGTCACCCTGCCGGTGCGGCCCGAGGCCGAGGGCCGGCTGCACCCGATCAGCCAGACCCTCGACGAGATCATCGCGATCCTGGGCGAGATGGGCTTTTCGATCGCCGAGGGCCCGGACATCGAGGATGATTTCCACAATTTCACGGCCCTGAACATCCCGCCAGAGCATCCCGCACGGCAGATGCACGACACCTTCTACCTGCCGGAGAGGCAAGACGGCAGCCGCATGGTGCTGCGCACCCATACCTCGCCAGTGCAAGTCCGCGCCATGCAGGCCGCGACGGCGAAAAAGGACGGGTCGGGCATGCCTTTGCGCATCATTGCGCCGGGCCGCACCTATCGCCGCGACAGCGACATGACCCATACACCGATGTTCCATCAGGTGGAGGGGCTGATCGTCGACAAGACCGGCCACATCCATATGGGGCACCTGAAGGGCTGCCTGATCGAATTCGTGCGCGCCTATTTCGAGCTCACGGACGTGCCGGTGCGTTTCCGCCCCAGCTATTTTCCCTTCACGGAGCCGTCGGCGGAGCTCGATATCGGCTGCACCCGCAAGGGCGGCGAATTGAAAATCGGGGCCGGCGACGACTGGCTGGAAATTCTCGGCTGCGGCATGGTGAACCCCACGGTGCTGGCCGCCTGCGGCATCGACCCGGCGGAATATCAAGGCTTCGCCTTCGGCATAGGCATCGAGCGGCTGGCCATGCTGAAATACGGCATCCCCGACCTGCGGACCTTCTTCGACGCCGATTTGCGCTGGCTGAAGCATTACGGCTTCGTGCCGCTTGAGGTACCGACCCTGTTCAGGGGGCTGACCCCATGAAGTTCACGCTTTCCTGGCTGAAGGATCACCTCGACACGGACGCGTCGCTGGACGAGATCACCGACGCGCTGACCGCGCTTGGCCTGGAGCTGGAAGAAGTTCATGACCCGGCCAAGGACCTTGATGCCTTTATCGTCGGCTATGTCGTGGAAGCGAAACAGCATCCCAATGCCGACCGCCTGCGCGTCTGCATCGTCGATACCGGCAAGGAGAAAATCCAAGTGGTCTGTGGCGCGCCGAACGCGCGCACCGGCATGAAGGGCGTGTTCGCACCGGCCGGAACCCATATCCCAGGCACCGGGGTGGACCTGAAAAAGGGCGTCATCCGTGGCGAGGAATCGAACGGCATGCTCTGTTCCGAGCGCGAGATGGGGCTGTCGGACGACCACGAAGGCATCATCGACCTGCCCGAGGACGCGCCGGTG
>DAOVHN010000001.1 GCA_030671915.1 Pseudomonadota bacterium | reverse complement strand
GCGCCGCGATATCCGCATGCACTGGCGCGGGCTCGATCAGCACCACCCCATCGTCGCGCATATTTTTGCAAGCCAGCCGCAGAAGTTCGCCATGCACCCGGTTGTGGGCGCCAAGCGTGCTGAGATCCATAATCCGCTGATCGGCACTCCGCACCATGCGGGCAAGACCCTGCATGATCTTGAATGCGACGTCGGGGTGGGTCGCGACCATCTGCTTGAAGGGGCCGGCGCCGAGGCTCGCGATCAATGTACGCTCGATCGAGAATACGCTGGCCGAACGCGGTTCGCCATCGATCGCCGCCAGTTCGCCGACCGTCCCGCCGGCCGCTATTTCGGCGAAACTTACCTCGCGCCCGTTAGCGGAATAATTCACGACACGGACCGCACCCGAGACGATAAAGCAGATTTCATGAGTGTCGCTGCCACGGTCGAGGACCTGTTGACGCGGCGCCCGCCATCGCCAGCGGCAACTCACCGCCAATCTTTCGCGCTCATCGTCTGTCAGCCCGGCGAGCAATTCCACTTTGTCCAGGCTGAACGAGCTTCCGGCTTTGTCGATGTTCGCTGAAGCGTCTAGGGTCATGCCGCCATTGTAGCGGCGACAAGGGCCCAAGGGCTCGAGCGGTCGGGCTTTCGTGATCAACAGTGAAAAACAGGTGCGGGGGCAGTGCGTCCGCGGTCCTCGCGGCTGCCGCCGATTAGGAGATCCAGCACGCCGTCCCATCCATTGGCGCGGCAGGCGAATATCGCGCCATCCATGCCGAGACTGTCGACCAGGGCCAGCGCAAGCCGCGCCTGTTCTCTGCGGTCGTTCTGTATAACGATTTGGTTTTCTTCGATCATCGTATCGGTTTCCTGTGTTTGCTGCATTGAGTTTGAGACCCGCACTTGGCCATTAAGCGTGCTGCAACAGGCTCTTCACGCCGCCGTCCGTCCGGGACCAGTCGACCCGGACGGACTTCATGCCGGTCTAGGTTCACGCCGCCGGGCCGTCGATGACCGGCCGCTTCTTTTCCAGCCAGTGCTTGCCGACGGCCATCACGCAGCTCTCGCCGACGGCCGTGGTCATAACCATGGTCCAGCTTTCGTTGTCCGGCGAGGCGAACAGCTCGATCAGCCGGCCGCCGGCTTCCAGCCCTGCCGCGACGGGCCTTTCCGCATAGCGCTCTTCCAGCAGCTTCATCAGGCTGTCACGGGACTGGCAGACTGCCGCCTGGGCCGACGCCTCGGGGGTCATTACGTACACCAGAGTGAGCATCAGCCCGACCACGCCGACGATACCGATCAGGGCGCCGCGGATGATATGGAAAAACACGGATTGCCGTTTCATATCGCTCTCCTCCAATTGTGTGGGCACAGTGTCCCATTGGAAAGCGGGCGACGCGGTGACGGCCGTCACAGCTCACGCACAGGTCATCGGACGTGAAAAAACCCCCGAAAAAGGGGGCGTACGGCGATTTAACGGAAATACCGGCCGCGATTCTTGGTTACCGTGTCCCCAGATCCCCAGTCGGCTGACAGGCTTCTTTCCTTGCTTGGGGGGTTACAGCAGTGTTCCTCCCGCCGTTGCGCCGGGTTGGGCCAGGCGGTCTATCTGCGCCAGCACATCCGCACTCAATGTGATGGCCTCGGCATCCGCATTCTCACGCAGATGCGCCATCTGGCGGGTGCCTGGGATGGGAATGATGTCCGCCCCCTGATGCAATAGCCACGAAAGCGCAAGTTGTGCCGGGGTTGCGCCGATTTCGCGCGCCAGATCCAGCAACGGCGCAAAGCGATCCCGGTTGGCCGTCAGGTTTTTTCCGGTAAATCGCGGGTTGTTCTGGCGAAAATCGCCTTCCGCCGGTGCGTTCATCGCACCGGCCAGAAAGCCTGCCCCCAATGGCGACCAGGCAACCAGCGAAATGCCCAATTCGCGCAAACTCGGCAGCAATTCGGCCTCCACTTCACGCCGCCACAGGGAGTATTCATACTGGACCGCAGCGATCGGATGGACACCGTGTGCCCAGCGTGTCTGTTCGGCGGTCACGTTGCTCAGACCAAGATAGGCGACCTTGCCGGCGCCAACAGCTTCGGCCATGGCGCCGACGGTCTCTTCGATTGGAACGGCGGGATCCGGAAAGTGAAGATACAACAGATCGATGGTATCGACGCCGAGTCTGCGCAGGCTGGCGTCGATAGCTTTCGACACATATTCCGGCCTGCCGTTGACGGTGAGGGAAAAACCCCAATTGGTGGGGAATTCCGTTCCTTCTTCACTTTCATCGAAAACGACACCGAGCTTGGTGGCGATGAACGCCTTGCCGTCATGTTGCGCGAGCGCACGGCCGACAAGTTCTTCGTTGTGGCCATTGCCATAGCCATCGGCGGTGTCGATCATCATGCCGAGCTTCATTGCCTCGGCGATCGTCGCAATGCCTTGCGCATCGTCCGATTGGCCGTAATAACCTTCAAGCACCATGGCGCCATAGCCGATCGCGGCAACTGACGGCCCGTCTTTTCCCAAATTACGTTTTTCCATGACACACCTCCCGTTGTCTTTCCGCTGCCTTTCACGGCGAAGATGTTACACAACACGGGCGGCGGACCTCGGCCCTGCCGCCCCAGACCGTAATCGGGTCAGGAATGCGTTAATGCGCTATTGCGTTTTCGAGTTCCGCGAATCCCGTCACCCCTTGCGGCCCTGGCGGGGGAGTTTCGGGGGTTTTTCGGGGCGGTCGGGGCCCCAGACGCGGCTGTAGTAGGTATCGGCCAGGGCCAGCGCGCCGATCGGGTTGTGGGCCAGCACCCGGTCCTTGGCGATCAGCGTCGTCGCCAGGCCCTCGGAGAATTTGAAGAACTGGCTGTCA
Source organism: Pseudomonadota bacterium (assembly GCA_030671915.1). Lineage (GTDB taxonomy): Bacteria > Pseudomonadota > Alphaproteobacteria > UBA8366 > JADFVY01 > JADFVY01. The sequence continues at coordinate 15,526 of DAOVHN010000001.1, read as the reverse complement.
TGGCCGACGCACAGGCCGAGCACCACGTTGAGCTGGCAGCCGGCGCGGTTCAGCAACTCCGCCTGGGCGACCGAATTGCACAGCGATTCGTGCCCGCCGGGGCGGATTTTCTCGTGGTCCTCGAGGCCAATCTCCTCCTTCGGCACGCCGCCCGTCTTGCAGGCCGCCGATACCACCTCGAGGCCGTGGCTCTCGAATATCCGGCTCAGCGTATTGGCGTGGTCGACGAAGCTGATGCAGGTGGCGATGCCGAGCTTCGTGAAGCCCATCTTCTTGGCGAACTCGACGATCTCCTCGACCCGAGTCCATTTACAGTAGCCCTCCGCCTCGACGCGCGCCGATTCCACGGCGACGCGGCGCCAGAACGGATCCTCGTAATGGGCGAGGCCCGCCGCAATACCCTCGGCATCGGCCTTGGAGGGGCAGTAACCCGGCCCGCGCCGTTCCTCCTCGCCCTGGCGGCAGGCCTGCACCGTCGGTGGGCAGTAGGCGCAGCCCGGTTCGGTATATTTCGCCGCCTTCGGATTCGCCTTGGCCGCCGGATTGCCCTTCGCCATCGCCGCTCCCCCGGATGTCAGGTCAGGTCCTATTATCGCACAAACCGCCCCTACTGAAACCTGCGGAAATCGCCTTTGCATGGGCTCGCTAACCGCCCTTTGGATGGCGAGCTCTTTTCTTCGTTCCGCCGGACTGGCCGGAAACGGCAGTTACTCAAAAACGCATTAACGCATGCCAGACCCCGATATGTTCGAATTGCCTGTTTTGCCGCACCGGATCAGATGACTATGCGAATAATCCGCAAGTTGACTTGGGCCAGAGGTTCGTGAGACAAGTTGTGGCTAACAATTGAGCATCGAGTAGTTTCGGTTGGGAAACATCCGATGAAATCAATCACGGCTCTTCTTGTTCTGGTACCCGTCCTGCTCTCACCAGCTTTCGCCTCTGCGGAGCCGGTCTCTCAAAGCATCCTCGATAGCGTGCGTGATCGCGGCTACGTTAAGTGCGCGATCGGCAACAGGCTTGTCGGGGATACGCGTATCGGGGAGAGCGGATACGAAGGCTTCTTTCCAGAGTTCTGCAGGGTCATCGCGCTTGCGTTGTTTGGGGACCGTAATGCGGTTCAATTGTCCCCGACGCTGATCCGTCACGGGTTGCAGAGTATCTCTGAGGGGGAGGTGGACGTATACATCTCCAATGTCACGTGGACCTACTCGCGGGACATGACCCTGCAGTTGACTCCCGCAGCCGTACTTTATTACGACGGACAGGGTTTCATGTCTCACAAGGGGACCGTTCGCGGTGACCTGACGAAACTCGAGAATGCAACCGTCTGCGTCTCCCGTTCGACGACCACGATCGGCAATCTCGAGGACTACATCAAACTCCATGGCCTTGCCTGGCGCACCCTGCCCTTCGAGTCCTCGCAAGGGCGTAACGACGCATTCTTTTCTCGCCGTTGCAATCTTCTCACAACGGATCGGCTGGCCTTGGCAACCATACGTTCCACGGCCGTCGATAATCCCGACAACTATGTCTTGCACGACGAGGCCATATCGAAGGAACCACTCGTTGCCTATGTCAGCGCCAAGGACATGATTTGGGGAAACGTGGTCCGCTGGGCGATTTTCGCCACGATTCTCGCCGAGGAGAAGGGCGTTACAAGCACCAACTACCGGGAACATCTGGCGAGCCACGATCCCGCCATACGCCGGCTCCTCGGCACTGAAGACACCCCCGGCAGCAAAGCGGCCGGTTTGGCTCCGGACTGGGCGAGGAAGGTGATCGCCGGTTCGGGCAACTATGGTGAGATATTTGACCGGTATCTCGGCGCGGGAAGCCAGATGAAGATCAAACGCGGCGCAAACAAGCTCTGGAAAGACGGCGGACTGATATACAGCCCGCCTTTCCGCTAGCGGTGTCCATGTCCGGTAACTCGGAACCGAGAGCGCGACGGCGAATCTCGACGTTGCTGTTCGCCATTCTGACCGGGATTGGCGGTCTGGTGTTGTTCGGGCTGATCGTGATGAGCGTGCGATTGTTCGAGATACAGGCGGATCTCGGCAAGCTGCAAGACAGCGCGCTGCCGCGCTTGGTCAAGCTTGCCCAGCTGTCGCAGGAAGCCTCGGCGACAAGTTCCATCGCACCAGCTTTGAGTACGAAACCGACGCGGTCCGAGTTCGAAACGCTGTTGTCCAGAATCAATGACAAGGAGACCTCGCAAAGGACGCTCATCGATGAGCTTGCAGGATTAATCCAGGACCAGGACGCCGCGCGGGTTCTGCGGGACAACGGCGATCTATTGATCACCAACCTGCAGACCCTGACCGACGTGGTGCGTCGGCAGATCGCCGTCGGCAAGAGACTGGAAAGCCGCAGCGAGTTTCTCCGCAGATTGCTCAAACCCTTGTCGGATCGGGATGACCCGGGCGCAGGGCCGGGAGATCAGGAACAAACGAGCGTGGAGGCCTATTCCGCTGGCGTCGCCGAAATAGTGAGGAAGATTGTCTTCAGTATCTGGAACTCGCTGCTGGATCCAAATCGCGCGCGTTTCTCGCGCAACAAAAACCAAATCGAAGAAAGCATGCGGGAGTTGGCCCGAAATCTGGAGACCGGAGCGGGCACATTGCCGGAACAGCCAGACGGCCCGCGCGCCGTTGCGCGGAAGCTCTTGCAGTATTGGTCGTCCGAGAAGGGCAAGATATATGAAGACAAGACGGCTGAGCTATCGAACGAGTTCAAGATCAAGGCGCTCGTAGAGGAGAATTCCCTGATCGCGAATCGCCTACTGAGCAGCGCCAGCAACGAATTCTGGCGCGCCAATACCGATCTGGAAACGCAGATCAGCCTGGTCGACGAAACCACTCGGTTCACTTTGGTCTCGATCGTCGTCGTGATCATTGCATTCGGGGCGGGAAATTTCTTCGTGTGGTTTGTCCTGAAGGGCCGCGTGTTCAAGAGATTGGACAGCATGCGCGATGCGCTTCGGGCCTACGCCGAAAATCGGGACCGAACCCATGCCGATCCGGTTCCCGACGAAATCGGGGAGATTTCGAATTCGCTGATTCATTACATGGCGGTCATCGACGAGCGCGAGGCCGAGCTTGCCGAGAAGTCGAGCGCCTTGGAGCAATTGTCCAATCAGCTGGCCAAGTATCTTTCGCCGCAGGTTTACGATTCTATTTTCACCGGAAAGCAAGAGGTCAAAGTCGCGAGCACCCGTAAGAAGCTTACGGTCTTCTTCTCCGATATCGTGGGCTTCACTGAGACCGCGGACCGGCTGGAGTCCGAGGAGCTGACGCAACTGCTCAACCACTACCTCACGGAGATGTCTCGTATCGCGCTCGATCACGGCGCCACGATCGACAAATATGTGGGCGATGCGATTTTGGTTTTCTTCGGTGACCCCGAGACCAAGGGCATCAACGAGGACGCGTTCGAATGCGTCAAGATGGCGATCGCCATGCGCAAGCGGATGCACGATCTTCAAGACACTTGGCGAGGATCCGGCATCGAGAAGCCTTTGCAGGTGCGGATGGGGATCCACACGGGCTATTGCACCGTGGGAAATTTCGGTAGCGAGGACCGCATGGACTACACCATCATCGGCGGAGCGGTAAACATAGCGTCTCGGCTGGAAGCGTTGGCCTCTTCAGGGGAGATTCTCATCTCTTACGAGACCTTCGCCCATGTCAATGCTCAGGTTTTCTGCGAGGAGCGCGGCGCGATCGAGGTCAAGGGAATCGCTTATCCCGTCGCTACCTATCGGGTCATCGATACCTACGGGAACCTCGCCAGGGAACGGCGCCACTTCCACGAGCGACACGCCCACGTGCGGCTCGATCTCGATCTCGACGCGATGACGTCCGACGACCGTGGCGAAGCCGCCCAGGTTCTGCGCCGGGCATTGGATCTGCTTGATGGAGGCGACAAAGCGGCCTGCCCGGCGCCCGGAACGCCAAACGGCCCCAGTCGCAAAACGTCCAGGGGTTCGAAAGCTGCGCCCAATCCCGGCTTGCGTAAGCCTCGTTGAGGCCAGCGGCCTGCACCGATATAATCGTGGATCCAAAGCTCACGGAAGCCCTTTTAGCTCCGGTGAGCAGGAGCGTGGCCACTACCGCGTTTAGAGCGGTAGCGTTCATCAAAGCACTAAAGGGAGCGGCAGGCCCCAGTGCGGGAGTCGCCGGCGCTATTCCTGGTGGTAGGCGGCCTGCCGGCCTACGCCGCCTCAGCCTTGACGCCGTTGACCAGGAGGCCGCCTTCGCCGGCGCTTACCTGGACGGTCTCGCCGTCGGCAATGGCGCCTTCCAGGATCATCTGGGCGAGGGTGTTTTGGAGGCTGTTCTGGATCACCCGCTTCAAGGGCCTTGCGCCGTAGACCGGGTCGTAGCCCGCGTCGCCCAGCCAGGCCTTCGCCGCCTCGTCCAGTTCCAGCGCGATTTTGCGGTCGGCCAGCAGGGCCTGGAGGCGACCTAGCTGAATCTCGACGATGCCGGTCATATGTTCGCGGGTCAGCCTGTGGAACAGCAGGATATCGTCCAGCCGGTTGATGAATTCGGGCCGGAAGGCCATCTTCACCACCTCCATCACCTGGCCGCGCACGGCCGTGGAATCCTCACCCTCCGGCTGGTTGGCCAGTATCTCGGAGCCGAGGTTGGATGTCATGACGATCAGCACGTTGCGGAAATCCACCGTGCGGCCCTGCCCATCGGTCAGGCGCCCGTCGTCGAGTACCTGCAGCAGCACGTTGAAGACGTCGGGGTGCGCCTTTTCGACCTCGTCGAACAACACCACCTGATAGGGCCGGCGGCGCACTGCCTCGGTCAGCGCCCCGCCCTCCTCGTAGCCGACATAGCCCGGGGGGGCGCCGATCAGGCGGGCGACGGAATGCTTCTCCATGAATTCCGACATGTCCATGCGGACCATGGCCTGCTCGTCATCGAACATGAAGCGGGCCAGCGCCTTGGTAAGCTCGGTCTTGCCGACGCCGGTGGGGCCGAGGAACAGGAACGAGCCGATCGGCCGGTTCGGGTCCTGCAGCCCGGCGCGCGCCCGGCGCACCGCGTTGGAGATGGCGGTGATGGCCTCTTCCTGGCCGATCACGCTGGCGCCCAGCGCGGCCTCCATCTGCAGCAGCTTCTCGCGCTCGCCTTCCAGCATTCTGTCGACCGGGATGCCGGTCCAGCGCGAGACCACGGCGGCGATGTCGTCCCCGGTGACCTCTTCCTTCAGCATGTGGCCCTCGGCGGCTTCCTCGGCCTCCTCCAGCTTCTTCTCAAGATCGGGGATGACGCCGTAGGAAAGCTCGCCGGCGCGCGCCAGATTGCCCTCGCGCTGCACCTGCTCCAGTTCCTGGCGCGCCGCATCGAGCTGCTCCTTGAGCTGCTGGCCGGCGGACAGCTTGTCCTTCTCCGCCTGCCACTGGGTGGTCAGCCGGCCGGACTCTTCCTCCAGCTCGGCCAGTTCCTTCTCCAGAACGCCGAGTCTGTCCTTCGAGCCCTTGTCGGTTTCCTTGCTGAGCGCCTCACGCTCGATCTTGAGCTGGATGATGCGCCGGTCGAGCTCGTCGATCTCCTCGGGCTTGGAATCCACCTCCATGCGCAGGCGGCTGGCCGCCTCGTCCATCAAATCGATCGCCTTGTCCGGCAGGAAACGGTCGGTAATATAGCGGTTGGACAAGGTCGCGGCGGCGACCAGCGCGCCGTCGGTGATGCGCACGCCGTGGTGGACCTCGTATTTCTCCTTCAGGCCGCGCAGGATCGAAATCGTGTCGGGCACTGTCGGCTCGTCGGTAAAGACGGTCTGAAAACGCCGCGCCAGGGCAGCATCCTTTTCGATATGCTTGGCATACTCGTCCAGCGTGGTGGCGCCGATGCAGTGCAGGTCGCCACGCGCCAGCGCGGGTTTGAGCATGTTGGAGGCATCCATCGCGCCTTCCGCCGCGCCGGCCCCGACCAGCGTGTGCAGCTCGTCGATGAAGACCACTATATCGCCCTCGGCCGCCGCGATTTCCTGCAGCACGGCCTTGAGCCGCTCCTCGAACTCGCCGCGGAATTTGGCGCCGGCCACCATGGCGCCAAGATCCAGCGCCAGCAGCTTCCGACCCTTCAGGCTCTCCGGCACGTCGCCATTGACGATGCGCAGCGCCAGCCCCTCGACGATGGCGGTCTTGCCGACGCCGGGCTCGCCGATCAACACAGGATTGTTCTTGGTGCGGCGCGACAGCACCTGGATCGTGCGGCGGATTTCCTCGTCGCGGCCGATCACAGGGTCCAACTTGCCCTCGCGGGCCGCCTCGGTCAGGTCGCGGGCGTATTTCTTCAGCGCGTCGTAATTGTTCTCGGCGGTCGCGCTGTCGGCCGTGCGGCCCTTGCGCACCGCCTCGATCGCGGCGTTGAGCGACTGCGGGCTGACGTTGCCCGCTTTCAGCGCATCGGCCGCCGGGGTTCCCTGGGACATCGCCAGGGCCAACAGCAGGCGTTCGGCGGTGACATAGCTGTCGCCCGCCTTTTCGGCAATCTTTTCGGCCTGTTCGAACAGTTTAGCGGTTTCCGGCCCCAGATAGACTTGGCCGGCGCCCGAGCCCTCGACCTTCGGCTGTTTGGCCAGCACGGCCTCGGTTTCCGCCAGCGCCCGGGCCGGGTCGCCGCCCGCCGCGCGGATCAGGCCGGCCGCGAGGCCTTCCTTGTCGTCCAACAGTATTTTGAGGATATGTTCCGGCGTCAGCCGCTGATGCCCTTCGCGAAGGGCCAGAGTCTGCGCGGCCTGAATGAAACCGCGAGACCGTTCGGTGTATTTCTCGAAATCCATGTCGCTCCCGTTCCTCTTAGCGTCTCCTCATTGAGGCAGGCGGTCAAGATTGAGCCAGATACGCGGACCCTCACAAGAGGCGTCCGGATTTCATATGGCGATGCAACAGGCGACGCTCAAGACCATTTTTCCCTGCATTAACCATTTGCTCAGATGTTCCGGTGCTATAGTATGTTGCAGCGCAGCATACAACGATGGAGTCGCCAGGAAGCACAGCGCATGATGGGCATCGGGATATTGAACCAATATCTGGCCGGCTGGCGAAGCAAGGCCATGGCGGCCCTGCAAGAGTCGCGGCCCTACGTCGAAAAAGGCCCTCGGCTATCGCTTGCCCTGCAGGGCGGGGGCGCGCATGGAGCCTTCACCTGGGGCGTGCTGGACGCGCTTCTGGAGAGGGGTGTGGCCGTGGATGCGGTCAGCGGCGCCAGCGCCGGCGCCTTCAATGCGGTCTTCCTGGCCCACGGCTGGCTGGAGGGCGGGCCCGACGGGGCGCGACAGGCGCTGGCGACGCTGTGGCGGCGGATCGGCGCCAAGGCCGCCTTCAGCCCGCTACAGCCGGGCCTGATGGACCAGTTGACCGGCGGCTGGAACCAGGACGGCAACGCCCGGAATCTCGGTTTCGACCTGTTTACCCGGATCCTGTCGCCCTACCAGTTCAACCCGCTGGATATGAACCCACTGCGCGACCTGCTGGCCGACCATATCGATTTCGACCGGCTGAGCCGCAGCCGGCGCATCCGCCTGTTCCTGGCCGCGACCGACGTCGAGAGCGGCCATCTGAAGCTGTTCACCAACAGGGAGATCACGGCGGAGGCGGTGCTGGCCTCGGCCACCCTCCCCTGGCTGCATCACGCGGTGAAGATCGGCGACCGCCATTATTGGGACGGCGGGTTTACCGCCAACCCGCCGATCCTGCCGCTGCTGGAAGGCGGCAAAGCCCGCGATATCCTGCTGGTGCGGCTGGATTCAGGGGGTTCGGACAACCCGCCCTTGACGGCGCGCGCAATCCATGCGCGACTGAACCAGATCATGTTTACAGCCCCGCTCAACCACGACCTGGACCAGCTTGCCGACCTGCAGCGCATGGCGCACGACGGGTCGCTCGGCGGGCCGCTTGGCCGGCGGCTGGCCGAAATGCGGCTGCATGTGATCGAGGGCGGCGAGGATTTGCAGGCCTTCGGGCAATCCAGCAAGCTGAACGCGCATTGGGGATTCCTGCAGGAACTCCATGGTCTCGGCCGCGCGCGGGCCGAGACGTGGCTCGACAGCCGGAATCATCGCGAGGCGGAGCAGACCATCGCCGCAGCCAGCAGGGAAGAGCCATGCCCGTCAAGCTAGATGAAATCCGCCGCTATCCGGTGAAGGGATTGAACGGCGAGGCGCTGGACGAAACCGTGCTGGAGCCCGGCGAGGGCCTTCCCCATGACCGCCGCTTCGCGCTGGCCCACGCGGCCAGCCAGTTCGACCGCGACAATCCCGAATGGATGTCCAAACGCAATTTCCTGCAGTTGATGCGCGACGAGCGGCTGGCCCTTCTGGACGCCCGCTTCGATCCGGATACCGGGATTTTGACCATGTTCCGCGACGGCCGCCAAGTGGCCCGGGGCGACATCACCCAGCCGCTGGGTCGCACCCTGGTCGAACAGTTCCTGCAGGCCTTCATTCCGCCGGGACCGCGCGGCAACCCACATTTTGTAGAGGTGCCGGGACGGATGCTGAGCGACGTTCCGGACAAATACGTCTCGATCCTGAATCTGGCGAGCGTGAAGGATATCGAACGCGTCGCCCGTAACCCCGTCGACCCGCGCCGTTTCCGGGCGAACCTGCATCTGGTAGGTCTGCCGGCCTGGGCCGAGATGTCATGGGTAGGCAAGGAAATAGCGATCGGCGATGTGCGGCTGGAGGTAGTGGAGATTACCGGCCGCTGCGCCGCGACCGAGGTCAGCCCGGACAGCGGCGAACGCGACCTGCATATACTGAAAATCCTTCGGCAGGGTTTCGGTCATACCAACTGCGGCATTTACGCCAGGGTTGTCGCCGGTGGGAGAATCGAAAAGGGCGACACCGTTACCGCGCCGCCCTCCTGAACAAGTTATGTTCTAACCCGGTTATTCCTCCGGTTTGGAGGGCTGGGTTTCGTCGCCGCCCGACTTGCCGGATGCGCGCGGGCCGCGGCTGCGACCTCGCGGCGTGCGGGGCGCGCGTGGCTTCTTAGGCGCCGGGGCTTCCGCTTCGGCCAATCCATTCGCCGCCGTGTCTTCGCCATTGGGAAATTCGACGGTCGGTTGTTCGCTGCCCTCGCCGATTTTCTCGCTGCCATCGCCGTTGCCCGGGGGAGGGGCCTTGGCCTCCACCACCACAGCGGCTTCGGCATCGGTCGCGCCGTTGCCGTCGGACTGGCTTTCCTGTTGCAGCCGGTTGGCGCGCTGGGCATCGCCTCGCCCACGGCCGTCGCCGTCATTATCGGCGTTAATGATGCGGAAGTAGTGTTCCGCATGCTGCTGGTAATTTTCGGCGGCGATCCTGTCGCCGGCGGTGGCCGCATCGCGGGCCATGGCGAGATATTTTTCGTGCACCTGAAAGGCGCTGCCGCGAATACGAACGCTGGGCCCGTTGCTGTCGACTGTCTGATGACGCGTTGGAACGTTATTGCGCCGTCCTGAACCGCGTCCACGCGAACGCTTCGTGTTCTGCCCTTGCCTCATATCACCTACACATTGGAAAAGCTCGTTATCATGGACGCGGAACACCGCGCCGCATGCCCTACCCCGACAAACCGTAATCCTGCGCCCTAGCGTCAGGCCGGTATCGTTATGTCCAGGAGCCCAGCAGCGTCTACTCCATCCAGAGGTTCACGCTACGGCCAGGACACTAGACCCTCGACACCCTCTTTCCAACCCTTTTTTGGCGGAATTAGGTCAATTTATCGTTTGGCCAGGATGAGGCACCGCTCATGCCCGGCAATGTCGGTGCTAAAGCCTTGAGGTATCAGCCGTTCCGCCGACATGAGCCTCGCCACCGCCGGCCCCTGGCCGAGCCCAAATTCCAGCACTGCCACACCGCCGGGGTCCAAAATACGGTATATATCGGGCCCGAGTCGCCGGTAGGCGTCCAGCCCGTCGGCGCCGCCATCCAGCGCGCGGCGCGGCTCGAATTTGGCGACTTCCGGCTGCAGCCCCGCGATCTCGCCGGCGGGAATATAGGGCGGATTGCTGACGATCAGATCGAACGGCCCCGCCAGCGAGTCGCACCAGTCACCGATGGCGAACAGGGCCCGCTCCGCAAGACCCAGCCGGGCCGCGTTGCGCCGGGCGACGGCCAGCGTTTCCTCGGCGATATCGATGCCCAGCCCCTTCGCGTTCGGTAGTTCACTCAACAGCGCCAACAGCAGGCAGCCGGTGCCCGTGCCGAAGTCGACGATCGACAGCGGGGCGTCGCTGTCCTGAATGGCGGCCAGCGCCGCCTCGACCAGGGTTTCGCTGTCGGCTCGCGGGTCCAGGGTCGCCGGCGTGACCTCGAAATCGAGGCTCCAGAATTCGCGCCGGCCGGTCAGGTGCGACAAGGGCTCGCGCGCGGCCCGGCGCGCGATCAGGCCTTCGTAACGGCTGGCATCCTCCACGGGGCGCTCCGGATAGCCGAGTATCGTTACCGGCTCGATCCCCAGCGCATGGGCCAGGATCAACCGCGCATCGCGCCGGGCATCGGGAATACCGGCCGCCGCCAAGCAGCGCGCACCCTCTTCGAGGCAGGCCCCAATAGATCCCACCCCGCTCAAAAGTTCTCCGCCAGGCGCGACGCCTCGTCCTCGGCGATCAGCGCGTCGATCAGCTCGTCGAGCCCCTCGCCCACCATCATCTTCGGGATGTTGTGGGTGCTGAGATTGATGCGGTGGTCGGTGATCCGGTCTTGCGGGAAGTTATAGGTGCGGATCTTTTCAGAGCGGTCTCCCGAACCGACCTGGCTCTTGCGGTCGGCGGCGCGCTCGGCGTCGCGGCGCGACCGTTCGGCGTCGAACATGCGGGCGCGCAGCACCTTCATCGCCTGGGCGCGGTTTTTGTGCTGGGACTTGTTGTCCTGACACTGCACGACGATGCCCGACGGAATATGCGTAATCCGCACGGCGCTGTCGGTCTTGTTGACATGCTGGCCGCCGGCGCCCTGCGCCCGGTAGGTGTCGATGCGCAAATCCTTTTCGTCGATATCGACGTCAACATCCTCGGCCTCGGGCAGCACGGCGACAGTGGCGGCGGAAGTATGGATGCGGCCGCCGCTTTCGGTGACGGGCACGCGCTGTACGCGATGGGTGCCGGATTCGAACTTCAGCCGCTGGAACACGTTGCGGCCGGTGATTGTGGCGCTGGCTTCGCGATAACCGCCCACGCCGGATTCGTTAATGTCGATCGGCTCGAACTTCCAGCCCTGGCGCTCGGCGTAGCGCTGGTACAAGCGGAACAGCTCGGCGGCGAACAGCCCGGCCTCGTCGCCGCCGGTCCCGGCGCGCACCTCGATGATGGCGTTGCGAGCGTCCGCCTCGTCGCGCGGTAGCAGCATAAGCTGCATCTCCCGCTCCAGTTGGGGCTGCCGGCCATTCAGCGCCAACAACTCCCCCTGCGCCAGCGCCTTCATTTCCGAATCCTCTTCCGACGCGACCAGTTCCTCCAGGTCGGCCATCTCGGCACGTGCATCCTTCAACTCGCGGATTTTCTCCACGATCGGGGTCAGGTCGGAATATTCTTTCGACAGGCGCGCGAATTCGCCGGAATCGCCGGCACTTTCCGTCATCAGCTGCGCCAGTTCGTCATGGCGCGCCAAAACCTTGCCGAGTTTTTCATCCAGATTCATTCCTTACCGTTCCTTATCGTCCTCGTTCCCGCCGCCCGCATCCGGCAACCCGAACAGCCTTTCTACAATGCGGGTGGCCGCTTGCCTTTCGGCCTCGCTACCGATTTCCGCCGCCAGCTCCCGTAGCGCCTCGCTGGGCCGGTGCAGCAGGCGGTTGACCAGGCGCCGCGTCGCCTCGGCCGCGTCCGCGTTCGGATCGGCGGCCAGTATCTCGTCGCGCACCGCCTCGAATTTGTTGCGCAGCGAAACCAAGGTCGGTACGGCGTCCCGCTCCGCCAGGGACCGGCGCCAGGCATCGGCTGCCGCCTCGACGATCTTCCAGGCGTCCGCTGCCGCCGCTTCGCGGTTCGCGCGGCCTTCGCGCGCCACCTGTTCAAGGTCGTCCAGCGTATAAACGAAAGCCCCGTCCAGGTCATGGACCGCGGGTTCCACGTCCGCTGGAATACCACTGTCCAGAATCAGCACCGGCCGCCGTTTGCGCCGCCGCAGCGCCTGCTCCATGGCCTCGACCGTAACCAGGAAGCGCCCGGTGCCGGAGGCCGTGACCACAATATCGGCATCGGCCAGCGCATCTTCAAGTTTCTCGAACGGCACGAAATTGCAGCCCATCCGGCGCGCTTCGACCTCGGTGCGGCGCGACGGGCCGGTCAGGATCGTGCCCCCTAGCCCGGCGAGGCGCAATTGCCCGCCAATGAGATCGCCCATGTCGCCCAACCCCAGGATCAGGCCGGTACTGCCGGACAGGTCGCCATGCAGGTCGCGGGCGATCTGCACTGCGCTGGAAGCCAGCGTCACGGACCGTTCGGCGATTTCGGTTTCGTTGCGCACCCGCTTGGCCGCCGCATAGGCCGCCTGCAATAGCGACTCCAGCGCCGGCCCCACCATGCCGTGCCTACCGGCCAGCCGGTGGCCTTCCTTGACCTGGCCCAGCACTTGGGATTCGCCGATCACCTGGCTTTCCAGCGAGGCCGCAACGGCGAAAATACGGCGCACCGCCTCATCGCCGTTCAATGTCTCCAGCTGCGTCGCGATCTCCGTCGGGTCCTCGCCGGCGCGCGCCGCCAGGATTTCACGCACCGCGTCGATGGCGGCGGCAGGGGCCTCCGACATGCCCTGCACCTCCACCCGGTCGCAGGTGGACAGCATGATCGCCTGGATCACGCCCGCCTCCGCCAGCCGGCGGTAGAAATCGGGTGCGGCGGCATCGTCTATGAACAGCCGGTCGCGCAGCGCCAGCGTGCTGGAGCGACGGGTCGCGCCGACGACGAAGGGTTCGAAAGCCGGGCCGTTCGCCGACACGGGTCGCTACCGAAAACGGGCGAGTCTATCCACAAGCGAGGCCAGGGGGGCCTCTTCCTGCTCGCCCGAATCAAGATCGCGCAAGGTGGCGGCACCGCGCGCCAGCTCGTCCTCGCCAATTATCAGCGCTGCCGCGGCGTTGACCTTGTTTGCCCGCTTCATGCGCTTGGAAAGATTGCCGCTGTGGCCAAGATCGACGCGATAGCCCGCACGCCGCAGCTCCTCCGACAGTTTAAGCGCCGGCATCCTCGCCTCTTCGCCTACCGGCACTACCGCGATCGGGCGGCGCGCCGCCGGCGCCTCGCCGCACAGCATGGCCAGCCGCTCGATGCCGGCCGCCCAGCCGACGCCCGGGGTCGCCGGGCCGCCCATCATGCCGATCAGCCCGTCATAGCGGCCGCCGGCCATCACCGTGCCCTGGGAACCCAGATACTCGGTGGTGAACTCGAAGGCGGTGTGGCTGTAATAATCCAGCCCGCGCACGAGTCGCGGATTAAGCCGATAGGAAATATCCAGCGCGGCCAACCCTTCGCGCACCTCGTCGAAGAAGGCGCGGCTGGTGTTATTCAGATAATCGGAAAAAACCGGCGCCTCGGCGACGACCTTGCGGTCGCCCTCGTCTTTGGAATCGAGAATGCGCAGCGGGTTGCGATTTAACCGGTCCCGGCTTTCCTTCGACAGTTCGTCGATCCGATTCTCGAGATATTCCACAAGTACGGTGCGATAGGCGTCGCGGCTCTCCCCGTCGCCCAGCGTGTTCAATTCCAGAACCGTCTTGTCGGCCACGCCCAGCTCATCCAGGATTCGCGCGCCCGTGGCGATCACCTCGATATCGGCGAAGGCGCCGGGAATGCCGATATTCTCGATACCAAACTGGTGGAACTGGCGCAGGCGGCCTTTCTGGGGTCGCTCGTAGCGGAACATCGGCCCGGCATAGAAGAACCGCACCGGGGCCTTCTGGGCCAACCCTTGCGACATATAGCAGCGCGCGACGCCGGCGGTGTTTTCCGGCCGCAGCGTGATTTCGTCGTCGCCCTTGTCGGTGAAGGTATACATCTCCTTGGTGACGATGTCGGACGTATCGCCCAGGGTGCGCTTGAAGACCTGGGAAAACTCGAAGATCGGGGTCGCCATGAACTCGTAGCCATAGCGTTCGGCGACCGCGCCGGCGATATCGACGACGCGGCGCTGCGCGCGCATCTCGTCGGGCAGAATATCATGGGTCCCGCGGGCGGGCTGCAAATTGGACATTGTTCGGCGTGTTCCCCGTCGATTATTCCGCCGCGCGCGGCGACTTATCGGCCTCGATCTTTGCCGCTTTCTCTTCCACCATCTTTACAAGATGCTCAACCACATCCTCATCCTTGAGGCGGTGGTGCGGCACGCCGGCGATATAGACCTGATGGGTATCGTTGCCGCCACCTGTGAAGCCGATGTCGGTCTCTCGCGCCTCACCCGGGCCGTTCACCACGCAGCCGATCACCGACAGCGTCATCGGGGTCGTGATATGGGCCAGCCGTTCCTCCAGCTTGGCGACCGTAGCGATCACGTCGAACTGCTGGCGCGCGCACGACGGGCAGGAAATCACACTGACCCCGCGATGCCGCAACCCCAGCGACTTCAAAATTTCAAAACCAGCCTTGACCTCTTCCACCGGGTCGGCCGACAGGGACACCCGGATGGTATCGCCGATGCCGGCCCACAGCAGCGAGCCGATGCCGATGGCGGATTTCACGGTGCCGCCGCGCAGGCCCCCGGCCTCGGTAATGCCCAGATGCAGCGGGTAGTCGCAGGCGTCGGCCAGCCCGTGATAGGCGGCGACCGCCAGGAACACATCGGAGGCCTTCACGCTGATCTTGAATTCCTGGAAATCATTGTCTTCCAGGATACGCGCATGATTCAGGCCGCTTTCGACCATCGCCTCGGGGCAGGGTTCGCCGTAACGCTCCAGCAATTCTTTTTCCAATGACCCGGCATTGACGCCGATGCGCATGGAACAGCCATGATCGCGCGCCGCCTTGACGACCTCGCGCACCCGTTCGGCGCTGCCGATATTGCCGGGATTGATGCGCAGGCAGGCCGCCCCCGCCTCCGCCGACTCGATGGCGCGCTTGTAGTGAAAATGAATGTCGGCGACGATCGGCACGGTAACATTGTCAATAATCGTCTTCAGCGCCGCGGTGGATTCCTCGTCCGGGCAGGAAACGCGCACGATATCGGCCCCGGCCTCTTCCAGCGCATGAATCTGGCGGATTGTCGCCTGCGCGTCGGAAGTCGGCGTATTGGTCATGGACTGCACCGTGATCGGCGCGTCGCCACCGACGGGCACGGCGCCAACCATAATGCGGCGGGATTTCCGCCGCTGAATTTCGCGATAGGGCCGAACACTCATTTTAACCGGTTCCGAATCAACTCACTGAACAACGCTAAATAGCCCGGTTTCCGGGCGCGCGCAATGTGCGCCCGGCAGGCGAAAATATCAAGGCGGGTAAGTGGAAGCCTTTCTAAGGCCAGGCGCGACCCTGTTTCAGGAGCTCGGGATCGAGCTTTACATTCTTGCGCACGATTCCGCTGTCGC